>DAOVNC010000241.1 GCA_030630445.1 Kiritimatiellales bacterium
CCAAGCGCTGAACCAGCTTGTAGCCGATGTTCGCGGCGTTGAGGTCGGGAAAGACCAGCACGCGGGCATCGCCTCCAAGCGGGCTACCGGGTGCTTTTTTCTGGGCGACACCCGGTACGACAGCGGAATCGACCTGCAACTCGCCGTCGATCACGATGCCTTTGCCGGCAAATTCTTCTGTCACCTTCTGCTTGGCCAGCTCCACGGCTTTGGAAACCTTTTCGACCATTTCGCTCTTGCCGGAGCCATAGGTGGAATAGGAAAGCAACGCAACCGTCGGCGGAATGCCGTAGGCCAAGGCGGAAACAGCACTGTCGACCGCAATATCGGCCAGCTGCTCGGATGTTGGGTTTTCCACCAAGGCACAATCGGAAAAGATGAAGATCTTGTCGTTGACGTCCATGATGAAGAAGCTTGAAACAGTCGCGCCCTTCTTGGCGGACTTAATGATCTGGAGCGCGGGGCGGACGGTATCGGCCGTGGAGTGGGCCGCGCCGGAAACCAGCCCGTCGGCTTCGCCGGCATGCATGATCATCATACCGAAATAGTTGACCTGCTTGACGGCGGCAAGTGCCTGCTCGGGTGTAATGCCCTTGGTCTTGCGCAGTTCATGGAACGTGTCGGCGTATTCTTGAAGCTTGTCGGATGTTTCGGGATTAATGACGGCAATGCCTTCGAGGTTGTAGCCCTTGGCTCCGAACCATTCGGAAATTAGTTGTTTATCACCAAGCAGGGTGATCGACGCGATCCCTTCCTGATTGATGGTGTTGGCGGCTTCAAGCACGCGTTCATCGCTCCCTTCGGGCAATACGATATTGCTTTTTCTAGCTTTCGCGGAATCAATGATCTGCTGAATGAATGCACTTCTACTCATGGGCCCGTTTTCCCTGTTTTATTCTATTTTTCACCCAAGTTGGCAAAATCTGCGCAGAAATTAGCAACTCCCCATCTTTCCGCAATCCAAATCAGTATAAATATTACGGATTTTAAACTTTCAGTGGGTGAAACAAAAAACCCCGCGACCTTGCGGCAACGGGGCTTTGCATAAAGCGAGGCTTCGATTACTCGGCTTCGGTTTCGGTAACCGGGGCAACGATGGAGTCGACCCACTCGAGCAGCACCATTTCGGAGCTGTCGGAGATGCGACGGCCAAGCTTGATGATGCGGGTGTAGCCACCGGAACGGTCGGCAAACGCCGGGGCGACGTTGTCGAAAAGCTCCTTGACGGAATCCACCTGCTTCAGCGTAGAAATTGCCTGGCGGCGGGACGCAAGCGTACCCTTCTTGCCAAGCGTGACCATCTTTTCGGCGAGGCTGCGTGCAGCCTTGGCTTTCGGAAGCGTCGTCTTGATCCGCTTGTTGTCGATGAGGGCGCAAACCAGATTCGCGAGCAACTCGTTGCGATGCGCGCTGGTACGGCCAAGCTTTACTGTTCTTTTACGATGTCTCATTGTTCCAACCTCTGGATATTTATAAACTAGTCTTCGCCAACCGATGCGTGGAGCAGGTCGGCATCGAAAGTCATGCCAAGCGACAGGCCCATTTCCTGGATCTTCGCCTTGATTTCGTTGAGCGACTTCTTGCCAAAGTTGCGGTACTTCAGCATTTCGGCCTCGGTCTTCTGTGCAAGCTCGCCGACGGTGGTGATGTTGGCGTTGTTCAGGCAGTTCGCGGCACGGACGCTGAGTTCGATTTCGTTTACACTGATGTTGAGTTTCTTGCGTAGCTCTTCTTTTTCGAGGTCGATCTGCTTTTCGCTTTCCTCGAACTCGATCAGGTCTTTGTCGTAGCTGACGAAAACATCGAGGTGATGGCGCAGGATGGCGGCCGACATGGTCAGTGCATCGTCCGGGGTCACACGGCCGTCGGTCCAGATTTCGAGAACGAGCTTGTCGTAGTCGGTGCGGCGGCCCACACGGGTGTTTTCAACCGAATACTTGACGCGGCGGACCGGGGAGAAGAGGCAGTCGATCGGAATGATTCCGATTTCCTGGTTTTCCTTCTTGTTGAGGTCTGCCGGGCAGTAGCCACGGCCAATGCGAACGTCCATTTCCGCTTCGAACACACCGTCTTCCGAGAGGGTGCAGATGTGGAAATCAGGGTTCAGAACTTCAATGTTTTCGCCCGAAACAATATCGCCAGCGGTGACTTCGCCAGGTCCTTCGACCTTGATCGTCACCCTTTGCGCGTCGCGGGAATAGCTTTTAAACAGCAACTGCTTGATGTTAAGGATGATCTCGGTGACATCTTCCGTTACCCCGTCGAGGCTACAGAATTCGTGGGGTGCACCCTTGATCTTGATGGATGAAACCGCGGCACCTTCCAGTGAAGAGAGCAGTACGCGGCGAAGCGAATTGCCCATCGTGCGGCCGTAGCCGGCTTCGAAAGGTTCAGCGTAGAACGTGCCAAAGGTGTCGGTGGATACCGATTCATCCTTGGCGACTTGTTTCGGCATTTCGAAACGTCCGAGTCTTGTTGCCATGATATTTTCCTCCCAGAACCGGGCATTAACCGGCTCGTATGGTGTTGTGGTTGATTAATAAAAAAACTAGACGCGACGGCGCTTCGGCGGGCGGCATCCGTTGTGCGGGATGGCGGTGGTATCCTTGATGGTTGTAATCGCAAGACCGGCGGACTGGATGGCACGCACTGCGGACTCGCGACCGGCACCCGGACCCTGAACGCGGACTTCGACTTCCGTCATGCCGTGGCCGATGGCTCCGCGAGCCGCTTCCTGCGCAACCGTGGTTGCCGCAAAGGCCGTGCTCTTGCGCGACCCCTTGAAGTTGCAGCGACCCGCGCTGCTCCAGGAAATCACATTGCCGCGCATATCGGTGATGGAAACGATGGTGTTGTTGAACGTGGTCTTTACGAAGGCAATGCCGAACGGAATGTTCTTGGAGCCTTTGCGCTTCTTGATCGGCTCAACCACGGCGTCGGCCAGCAGTTCGGCTGCGGTGGCCAGCTTGGGTTTGTTGTCCTCAACTGGAGCTTTCGATGCCGCATCGGCCTTTTCCTTAGGCGCATCGGCTTTCTTGGATTTTTCTTCAGAGGCTTCAGCTTTCGCTTCGGCTTTCTCCTTGGGAGCTTCAGCTTTGGCTTCGGCTTTCTCCTTGGGAGCTTCAGCTTTGGCTTCGGTTTTCTCCTTGGGAGCCTCATCCTTCTCAGCTTTGGCTTCGGCGGGCGCAACGGCCTCGGCCGGCTTTTCCTCGGTTGTAACCGGAGCCGCTTCTTCGGCCGTTTTTTCTTCTACTTCAACTTTTTCTTCTGCCATGGGAATATTCCTTAATTAGACGCAGCCTTGACTGCTGAACGGGCTTCCTTGCCGCGAACGACACCGACCGTGCGCTTGGCGCCTTTGCGGGTACGGGCGTTGGTCTTGGTGCGCTGTCCGCGAACCGGCAATCCACGACGGTGACGGATGCCCCGATAGGAGCCGATCGAGATCAGGCGGCGAATGTTTGCGGAAACTTCACGACGCAGATCGCCTTCAATATTGCAGTCCGACTGAAGAACCGCAACGAGGTGCTGAATGTCTTCGTCCGTCAGATCGTCGGCTTTTTTCGCGGGATCAAGCTTGGCCTTTGCGATAACTTCCTTCGCAGTTGCGGGGCCGATTCCATAAATATACTGCAAGGCGTATTCCAGCCTTTTTCTTCCGGGGATGTCTATACCGAGTACACGTGGCATTGATAAACTCCTTGATTATCCTTGGCGCTGTTTATGACGCGGGTTCGTGCAAATGATGCGAACCACACCTTTGCGCCTGATTACCTTACATTGTTCACACATTCGTTTAACTGAAGCTCTTACTTTCATATCATCGTTCCTGGTTTATCACCAACCGCCCCTTGGACATGTCGTAGGGCGACATCTCGACCTTCGTTTCCTCGCCGATTCCCGGCGCTGCACGGCGCGCATCGCCGCGCCCGAAAAACGCAACAAAACCGTGCCCATTACGCAGTTCTGCACCAAAAGCGTTGTTGTCTATCACGGACACCAAGCGTGCGTCTAGTAAAATTGTCTCTTTTTTATCCATTTACGTATCCAATTCAGGGATCGTGAGGATTTCCGCCTGCTGCTTGCCAACCGCAATAGTGTGCTCGAAATGGGCCGAAGGAAGGCGGTCCTTGGTGACGACGGTCCACCCATCCTTGAGGGTTTCGGTCTTGTGGACGCCCAGATTGATCATCGGTTCGATGGCAAAGGTCATGCCGGCCTTGAGGATCGGTCCGCGCCCTGCGGGGCCATAGTTTGGGATCTGCGGATCTTCGTGCATTTCGCGTCCGATGCCGTGGCCGACAAAGTCGCGAACCACTGAGAAGCCCTCCCCTTCCGCGACCACTTGAACCGCATGGGAAATATCGGAAAGCCGGTTGCCCTCGACCGCCTTGGAAATCGCGGCCTCGAGCGACCGTTGCGTCGCATCGAGCAGGCGATGCCATTCGGGATCGATTTCGCCCGCCGCGACAGTGGTGGCGGTGTCGCCGACGAAACCGCCGTAAACGAGGCCAAAATCAATGCTGACAATGTCGCCATCGCGGATAACGCGCCGACCGGGAACCCCGTGGACGACCTCTTCGTTGACGGAGGAGCAGATGTGCCCGGAAAATCCGTGATAACCGTAGAAGGCGCAGCGCCCCTCTTCCTTGCGGGCGAGTTCGGCGGCATATTCGTCGAGCTCCTTGGTGGTCACGCCCGGCGCGACCTTGGATGCAACCTTGTGGAGAATGGTGGCGGTCTTTTTTGCGCTGATGCGCATGGCGGCCAATTCGTCTGGTTTTTTTACGACAATCATGGCAAAGGCTAGCCCAGCTGCTCGAGAACCGCGCTACGAACTTCGGCGATGCTGCGGGAGGCATTGATCGGATGGATGAGGTTCTTGGCCTTGTAGTAGCTAATCAAGGGCGCAGTCCGCTCCGCATAAACCTCCAGCCGTTTCTTGATGGTTTCCTCATTGTCATCCGGTCGCTGGATTAATTCGCACCCTTCGGTATCGCAGATATTGTGCATGGCCGGTGGATTGTATTTCACATGATAGACCGTGCCGCACTTTCCGCAGGTACGACGACCGGACAACCGCTCAACAATCACTTCAGCCGGGCATTCCAGCAAGATGACTCCGTCGATGGCACCTTCCAACGAGAGGAGAAGTTCGTCGAACTTTTCCGCCTGCACCAAGGTGCGCGGGAAACCGTCGAAAAGGAACTTTTGCCCTCTGTCGGCCGATTCGAGCAAACTGCGGATCATGCCCACCACGACTTTGTCGGGGACAAACTTTCCCTGATCCATGTTCGCCTTGGCTTCAAGGCCTAGCGGGGTTTCAAGACGAATCTGCTCGCGGAGGAGATCGCCGGTGGAAACATGGGTGTATCCCTTTCCCGCCAGCGCTTCGGCTACGGTGCCCTTGCCAGCTCCGGGCGGACCCAATAAAACAATCGCGGTCATCTTCTACTGCGTAGCTTACCTTTTTTCAGGAAGCCGTCGTAGTGGCGCATCAGAAGATGCGATTCGATCTGGCGCATGGTATCCAGCATCACACCCACGATGATCAGCAAGCTCGTTCCGCCAAAGAACGAGGCCACGATCCACGGCACATTGAACTGTGCGGTCATGAAGTTCGGCATGACGGCAATGGCCGTAAGGAATACCGCGCCCGCCAGCGTCAGTCGTGTCATGGTGCGGTCAAGGTATTCGGCCGTAGGGCGTCCTGGACGGATGCCGGGAACATAGCCGCCCTGTTTCTTTAGGTTGTCGGCAATCTGAATGGGGTTGAACTGCGTGGCCACCCAAAAGTAGGAGAAGAAAAGAATCATCAGGCCAAACCAGAACATGTACCAGCCAGAACCCTGATGGAAGGTGCTGGCC
>DAOVNC010000179.1 GCA_030630445.1 Kiritimatiellales bacterium
GGGATGTGCGCCCCTCCACCGACGATGGATCGCTCGGCACCAAGGGACTGGTGACCGCCGCGTTCGATCCGTGGATGCAAGAGCTGGGAGCGAGGAGCGGGGAGCAGGGGGTTGAAAAGATCGAACTTTTTGTCTGCGGCCCGAACCCGATGCTGAAGGCGATGGGCGACCGTGCCATTGAAAATGATTTTACGGCGTGGCTTTCGATGGATAAGAACATGGCCTGCGGCGTTGGTGCTTGCTTGACCTGCGTCATCAAAAGAAAAACCGCCGACGGATGGGAATGGGCGCGCTGCTGCAAGGACGGCCCTGTTTTCGAATCGAGAGAAATTATTTGGGAGGGATAGCGGGGAGCAGGGGGCTTGGGGCGGGGAGAAAACACCATGGCACAGTTTAGATTTCAAAATTTAGAGATATGGAAGCGGGCAATCGAAATTGCCGACAAGCTGCTGGATATCGCCGTGGAAATGGATGATCGGAAGTACTATCGCTTTTCCGACCAGCTTCGCGGTGCCGCACTGAGCATTTCAAACAACATCGCCGAAGGAGCTGGTTCGGCATCAAAAAAAGAGTTCGCCCAGTTCCTGAACTTTGCAAAGCGCTCGTGCTTTGAAAATGCCAATATGTTGATCCTGTTCTGCAAACGCGGACTGGTCACAGAAAAATTACGCGACACTCAACTAAAAGAATTGGAAGAAGAAAGTAAAATGATCGAAGCATTTAGAAAAAGCCTATTGGGAGGACCCCGCTAATGGAAACACCAAGCTCCCTCCCCCCTGCTCCCTGCTCCCAGCCCCCAAAACCAAACATGGCTGCCAGCATTGGTTCACTCAAAATGCGCAACCCCGTTACCGTTGCTTCTGGAACCTTCGGCTATGGGCCGGAGTATGCGGATCTGGTCGATCTGAACCGGCTGGGTGCAATCACCGTGAAAGGCATTTGCCCGGATGAAAACATCGGCAACCCAACCCCGCGCACGTTCGAGACGCGCGGCGGCATGCTTAACGCCATCGGCCTGCCGGGACCGGGCGCAAAAGGTTTTATTGAAAAGTACGTGCCATTCCTGAAGCAATACGATGTTCCGGTGATTGTGAACATTTGGGGCAAGGGCATGGAAGACTATGGCAAGGTGGTCGAAATGCTCGACGGCGAGGAAACGGTTTCGGCCTACGAAATCAACCTCTCCTGCCCCAATGTGAAGGAAGGCGGCTCGGCCTTTGGCACGGATACCGATTCGTTCTCGCGCGTGATCGAGCTGGTGCGCGGCAAGACGCAGAAGCCGATCATCCCGAAGCTGGCACCGAATGTTCCGGACATTGGAAAATTTGCGAAGGCGGCGGAGGATTGCGGCGCGGATGCGATTTCGATCATGAATTCCTACCCGGCGATGGCAATCAATATCGATACGCTGGAGCCGGAGCTGGCCAACCGCACGGGCGGGCTGAGCGGCCCGGCGATCAAGCCGATCGCGATCAAGCTGGTGTGGGATGCGGCCAAGGCGACAACGCTTCCGATTATTGGAATGGGCGGCATCTACGAGCCGGAGGATGCGATCGAATTCATGGTTGCGGGCGCTACGGCCGTGGCGGTGGGCACGGCCAACTTTACAGACCCCTCGACAGCACAGCGCGTGATCGCCGGCATTGAAAACTACCTCGTCGAAAAGGGACACAGCTCGATTGCCGATATCGTCGGAACGATCAAGGCATAGCCTGGGCTGGACTAGTTTTGACAAAATGATTATGGACAAAATAATTTTAAAAACCTCTGCGGACCTGAATCATTTTGTCCATAATTATTTTGTCGAACTCTCCTATAGTAACGGAACGGAGCGTTGATGAGTAAGAGACTAAAACTTGCGGGAACGATGGGTCTTGGGATCGTGCTCCTAGCGGTGTCCATTGGCTATGCATTCTTCCAGCCTTTCATTCCGGGCGCGGTGTGCGATGCCATTCCTGCACAGGCCACCTTCGTCCATCAGGCCGATAGCCTCGACGAACTGCTGCAAAGCCCGGTGTGCGGGCAGCTCGACAAGGCGCTTGGCGCAGGTAATTCGCTGGAGGCGCTTGTGGCTTCCAGCGGTTGGTTCAGGCGGGTCGCGCCGTCGGAGGTCGCGGTGGCGGACCTGCCGCTGCGCTATGCGGGCCAAACGAAATCGTGGGCGGCGGTGAGCTGGGTGGGTTGGCGCAGCCCGTGGTTGCGCTGGAAACTGGAGCATACCCGTGCCGAGGGTCTCTCCCTGCTCGGGAAGCATTCCGCATGGCCGATCTGGAAGTACGAATCCCCCCATATCGCACGCGGATCGTCTCTGGTCTTTGCGCTGACAGACAATCTGTTTATTGTCTGTCTTTCAAACAACCCTTCGGAGATCCGCACCCTCCTGGAGACATACGACAACCGGATACTCTCCGCAAACGATATTAAATAGAGGCAATCCCATGATGAACCCATTGAAAACCCTGCCGATCCTCCTGCTGCCCTTCCTGATGCTGACGGGATGCCAGACCACCGATAAACCGAAGGCCGATAAACCCATATCGCAGTCGCGGCAAGAAAGCTACCTGTCCGATGCCAAGCCACCGCAACAGTTTGGTTTTTCAATCTATCGCGTGCAAGACGGCATCGCCTATTCCGGTGCCGGCCGCCTGCACCCCCGCCATCTGGCCAGCGAAAAAATGTTGAAGGACAACATCCCGGTCATACGAATCAAGGGGAAGGCCCGACGCGACAAAATGAATGTCTTGATCGACTTCTACAACCCCTCCTCGTGGCTGGAGTTTTCGACATCGCAAAAGTTCAAGGCGCACTTCATAGGCATAAACGACATGGTGATCCCCTATCGCGGCAACTACAATACCGGAGGCCAGAACGCCTATGCCGGCGTGATTACCCAGTTGCGCATCGACAACCTCTACATCGAAAACATCCCCTTCTATATCCGCATGGCCACCGGGTCGCTTGGCCCTTTGGCGCGCGGCATCCAAATCCCGGAAGTTGACGCCGTGCTGGGCTACGACAATCTGCGCAACTTTGAATACATCCAGATCGACCTGCGCAACAACACGATTGGTTTTTCTTCGAGCATCCCCTATGTTCCGCACGATGAATTGCTGATGACCACCGCCAAAATCGTCGACCTGCCCGGCTACGGGCTAGCCGTCGAAGGGGCTATTTCCGGGCAGCCCACGCCGGTGATCCTCGACTTTGCGAGGGACGGCAGTTTTTCCCGCAGCGATGCCAAGGTGAACATCACGAAACAGGTCAGCTTGGGCGACATTGTCTACCGCCAGGTTCCCACCCTCGTGCTGCCCCCCCACAGCTCGCCGCCGAGCGCCGGGCGGAAGATGCTCGAACCCTATATCATCACCATCTGCAGCCCAAAGGGGATCGTCTATTTCGAACGTCCGCCGGAATAGCGGGAACGGCAGAGATGCCGAATGGCCAGCGCGGGGTGCCGCCAGATCATCCGGGGCCCCGCATAGCGCATAACCTCTTTGATGCGCTCGCGCATTTCAGATTGATAGCAATGCACGGTGCACCGGTTGCACTCCGGCTTATCCGGCCCGAACGGGCAATGTTCAATACGTTCTTCCGCATACTCCAGCAACCCGGCACAATCGGCGCAGAGATCCTTTGCCGCGCCATGGCGGGCGCGGCAGTAGATGTGGATCATGGTGGAAACAGTACGGACTTCGCGGTTCATAGGTCTGTTTTACTGGAATACTGTGTTTCGTCCCTGGAAGACCCAGCCCATGCCCAGGTTGAACACGTTGTTCGGATCTGAATCGGATTCATTGTAGCGGAATTGGTAGTCCGCTTTCAAAACAAACTGGCTGCTAAGCGGGAAATTGATCCCCACCGTGATCTCGGTGCGGGCGTTCTCGCCCAGCTTGGCGTAGCCATCCGGCATTTTGTACTGCGTGTCATATTCCTCGTAGCGTACAAACGGGATCAAGTCGGCCTCCTTGAGCTTGCCGCGTTTCCACGACTCAGGCATCACGCTGACACCCCCTTCGAGATACCAGCCAAAGATTTCGTCGCCCGCATCCGTGGCGTACGCTGCATTCAATGCCGCCGCATCGGAGTTGCTGCCATGCGCCACGACGCCCCGGAAGCGCAGGCGGGAAACGGTGTACTCAAAATCGGCGGAGGCCATCGCGAACGTGTTTTCAACGCCCGGGGTTCCACTCCCGCCTTTGTTCGCATTGTCGGTGCCGCCATAGTAGCCGGAAAGGCCAATACGCAGATCTTGGTCTGCGGGAAGATCGGCGTCCACAAACGGGAAAAAGTCCAATCGACCGGTTACCGCCGGATCGTTCAAGCCAGAACGTTCCTTGTTGCGCCCCTTCCGGACACCGTTCGAGCCATCAAAACCGGATCCTTCCAGCCCCGCAACCGCATAGGCCTGGTAGCTCAGCCAACCGAGCGGCGAACCAAAGAGGCCTGCGCCGTCCAGGGACCAAGTGGTGGGAATGATGTATTTGTCCACACCAGGACGCTCAACACCCAGAAACAAGGTGGGTTCATGATATTGGTTAATAATGCCCAACGGGGCCAATATTCGGCCCGCGCGGCCATTGACCGCATCGCCAAACAGGAAATCGACATAGAGCTGTTCGATGGAGATTTCCCCTCCAGCCCCGTCGGTTACATAGGCGTGCTCCAATTCAACTTCGGTGCTGAGCCTGATCCAATCGGTGAAATCGTAGCCAAGATAGACCACCAATCGATGGATATCCATCATGCTAGAGCCGTTCTCCACGAAGTTTCCGTGGATTTCGCCGTACCCACCAAAGCGAACCTTGCTCACCTGCTCTTCAAGCCCAAACAGATCGCTCCGCTCGTTCTGATCGTTTTTAAGCGATACAATCTCGGCGTTTGCGGCGGCCATCTGCTTTTCCAGAGCTTGGATACGGTCAAGATCCTCCGCCCCGGCACGAGCTGCCCCGACTACCGCGATAGCCAGTAAAACCGAACGATACTTCTTTGCTCCTAGGTATTTCATTTGTTTCTCCATTTCATTCAAACGTTCGTTATTCATGAACCAGAGAAACGGGAAAACCCGTAAAGCGTGTGCGGGAGCCCCTGAAAGGAATCCTGAAATCAGGGGCGAATTTTCGGCACAGAGAGCTGTTTAATCCGTCGCTCTGGAACCCGTGCCGGTTCAGTCGCTGAACCCGCTGCACAGGAATAACCAAACATAAACAACCTTCAGGACCACCCTGACAGGATAAACAGGAATCGGAAACCCCAATCCCCTACAACGGCGAGCAACCTACCCGGCCATGCGGAAAAGTCAATCCCTTTGAACGCCGGTAAAAAATGGACGAGTGGTGATCCCTGATCTACATGTGGTCGGTGTCGTCGACGACTTCCTTGACGTCGGGGACGCGCTCCTTGAGGAGGCTTTCGATTCCGTTTTTCATGGTCATGCGCGCACCGGGGCAACCCTTGCAACCGCCTTCGAGTTCGACGAATACCGCACCGTTTTCGACCTTGGTCACGGTCGCGCCGCCGCCATGCGAGGCCAGCGCCGGGCTGATTTCCTCGGCCATCACTACATTGACTGCATCCAAAATTTCCTGATCTGTCATTTTCGCTCTCCGTTGGTTTTAAAGCTTTTTAAAACAGCACTTGCGACCAATGCAAGCAATACCGCCCCGGCGATGAGTGCCCCGATCCATCCGAGCAGCGCTAAAATCGTCATGATCACGCCGGCAATCATCACGCCCATTAGAATGTAGAGCATGGATTTACCAAAAGAAATCCCCATCAGAAAGGCCGCCATCGCTCCCGTCCAACCGCCGGTGACCGGCAGCGGAATCGCAACGAAGAGCGTCAGGCCGAGCGCCTCGTACTTTTCGATGCTCGCGCTCTTTTTTCGCGTGCGCGCAAACAGCCAGTCGAAAAACCGTTTGCCGACGGGAAAGCGCATCAGGAATTTCGATACCGGGCCGAGCAGCAGCAGGATGAACGGAATGGGGAGCATGTTTCCCGCAACTGCGACCCCGTAGATCCATAACGCTTTTTTAACTTTTTCCGCCCTCTTCAACGTGCGGGTTTCATAAAGGATGTGTCCAGCCGGCACCGCGCCGCGCAACTCCACAATGGGAAGGGTCGAAATCGCAGTGATCGCCATGGTGCGGCTCAACCCTTTTTCCTCCATCCAGCGCGCAATTTTTTCGCCGCGATGCATCTCGTGCTCCGGTTCCTCCGCCCAAGCCCCCCCGGCTACAAAGAGGAATGCACACAGTAGCGCCATCAACATATAAAACGGTTTTTTCATAAGGGTTTCTCTCGTTATTTAATCAATCTGCGATCGGGGAAATGGTCCATCACGGCGCGAAAGAACAGCCAGGCATCGCGCAACGGGGCAACATGGCTTTGCCGCCGTCCTTTATGGTAGATCGTCGAAATGCGCACCGAATCGACGCGGATATGGCGCAAGGCGGCATGGATCAGGATATCGAATTCAAAGGCAAACCGCGGCTCTTCGCTCATAATGAACGGCAGGACGTCGGTCCGGTAGAAGCGGAATCCACACGGCGGGTCGGCCACGTAGATCTTGGTCAGGCGGTTCAGGATCTGGCACATGATGCGGTTTGTCCATTTCCGGACAAACGGCATGCCCAAGGGGTTCGCCATCCGGTTGCCGATCAGGATGGGAATATGGGTTCGCTCGTAGGCATCGAGGAAGCGGCGGACTTCGCGCGGATCGTGCTGCCCATCGCCATCGACCACGATTACGGCATCGTAGTTGCGCTCGCGCACCAGCTCGAAACCGCGCTTAAGCGATGCTCCCTTGCCGAGGTTTTCCGGGTTCCGCAGCACATCGGCGCCGGCCTGCTCCGCGAGCTCCGCGGTGGCGTCGGTCGATCCATCGTCGACGACCACCACCTTGCAGGGTGCCTGCTCCAGCGCCGTCCGCACCACCGTTGCAATGTGCTTCGCCTCGTTATGCGCACAAATCAACACACAGAATGTTTCCACCTTCTTTGTACCGTTGCGCATACCCATGGACACCGACCTTACGGGGTTGCTGAAATCATATTGTCCGCGCGATAGGACGAACGGACCAGCGGGCCGGACGCCACGGCCTCGAAGCCGATTTCGTAC
>DAOVNC010000308.1 GCA_030630445.1 Kiritimatiellales bacterium
AGGTGACCATCAGATCACCAATGCCGCTGAGTCCGGCAAAGGTTTCGCGCTTGGCGCCAAGCCCGAAACCTTTGCCGGACTCAGCGGCATTGGTGATCTGATGGTCACCTGCATGAGCCGCCACAGCCGCAACCGCGGCGTCGGCGAGCGGCTCGGCAAAGGCGAAACCCTCGAGGAGATTATGGCCAGCATGCAAATGGTGGCCGAAGGCGTTTGGAACTGCCAAGCCGCCAAGGAACTCGCCGATGAACTGGGTGTTCCTGTGCCCATCACCGAGCAAGTCAACGCCGTCGTCCACGAAGGCAAGGACCCTCGCCAAGCCGTCATGGATCTCATGGCCCGCGCCCCCAAACCTGAGCAGGAATAGGGTTTTGACAATCTATTTTAGGCACATTAGAGTTCGCCCCTTTTAATTCAAATCAATGGAGAAAGAAGATGAAAGTTAAGGCATTCAAGGCATGGCGTCCGGCGGCGGGCAAGGTGGAAAAAGTGGCGTCGGTTCCATACGATGTGGTGGACACGGCGCAGGCGGCGGAGTTGGCGGCGGGCAACGCGGATAGCTTTCTGCATGTGGTGCGCGCGGAGATTGATCTTCCGGAAGGAACCAATCCCTACAGCGACGCGGTCTACGAACAAGCCAAGGCCAATTTGCAGCGGTTGATGGATGACGGCGTTTTGATCCGCGAGGAGGAGCCATCCCTCTATCTCTATAGCCAGAAAATGGGCGACCATCTCCAATACGGCATCGTGGCCACCTGCCACATCGAGGACTATGAAACCGGAAAGATCAAGATCCACGAAAAGACGCGCCGCGTGAAGGAAGAGGATCGCATTCGCTACGTCGACACGCAAAACGCCAACACTGGCCCCGTTTTTCTGGCCTACCGCGACAGCGAAAAAATAAACGCACTCGTCGGTGCCGCCAAGGCGACCGAACCGCTCTACAAATTCACGGCCGAAGATGGTGTGGTCCACACGGTTTGGAAGTTCGCCGATCCCGCCGCGCTTGAAGCGGCCTTTTCCGAAATTCCGGCAACCTATGTGGCCGATGGGCACCACCGCTCGGCATCGGCCGCCAAGGTGGGCGCAATGCGTCGCGCGGCCAACCCGAACCACACCGGCGAGGAACCCTACAACTATTTCCTCACCGTAATCTTCCCGGAAAGCGAGCTGAAGATTCTGGCCTACAACCGCGTCGTCCTTTCCCTGCCAGGTACGGAATCCGAATTCATGCAAGCCTTGGAGCAAAAATTCACGGTGGAGCAGAACGGGTTGTCCAGCCCGCGGAAGTCCAGCGAAATCTGCATGTACATCGGCGGCCAGTGGAGCACGCTGACACCGAAGCAACTTCCCGATGCCGCCGACCCCGTTGCCGTGCTCGACGTGAGCATTCTGCAAAACGACGTGCTCGCGCCAATTCTTGGAATCGCCGATCCGCGTGAAAGCAACAATATTGATTTTATCGGCGGAATCCGCGGAACCGAAGAGCTTGAAAAGTGGGTTGATTCGGGTCGCGCCGCGTTGGCGTTCTCCATGTACCCGACCTCCATGGACCAGCTCTTTTCCGTTGCCGACGCCGAGTTGCTCATGCCGCCCAAAAGCACCTGGTTCGAGCCCAAGCTCCGATCCGGCCTGCTGGTCAATACGCTGGACTGAGGTCGGTTTTAACCGCAGGTCTTCATATAGTATACTATATAAAACAACCTAAAAACGGCTGTTTTAGGGGCAAAATATATCATATACGATATAAGGATTCGGGAGGGACACATGAATAAAACGATCCGGTTATTCGCTTTTATCTCGGTGGTGGCCGTGCTTTCGGGGTGCTCGACGGTTCCAATCATTGGAAGAAAGCAACCGCCTATGCCCCCGGCGGAATACATGGCGCAGCAAAGCGCGCTCAGCTACCGGCAAGTGCTTGCGGATAGTGCGCTTTCGACCGACTCGCGGCAGACTGCCCAGCTTCAGCGCGTCGGGAAACGCATCTCCGAGGCGGTGGAGTTGTTCATGACTCAAAACGGTATGGCGGATCGCGTCGGCGATTTCTACTGGGAGTTCAACCTGATCGAGTCGGATGTCCCGAACGCCTGGTGCATGCCGGGCGGCAAGGTGGCCTTTTTCACCGGCATCCTTCCCTATACGAAGGACGAAACGGGTATGGCCGTGGTGATGGGGCACGAGGTTGCCCACGCCGTCGCCCGCCACGGAAGCGAGCGGCTGACCTATCAAGTGGCGCAACAGGGGTTTGGGGCGCTACTTTCGTGGGGGACGAAGGACAGCGACTACCAGGAGGCCTACATGCAACTCTATGGACTGGGCACCCAGTATGGCGCCATCCTCCCGTTTTCGCGCCTGCACGAAAACGAAGCCGACCGGTTGGGGTTGATCTTCATGGCCATGGCGGGCTACGACCCCAATGCGGCGGTCGCTTTCTGGCAACGCATGGCCGCCGCCAATCCCGACGCGCCGCCGGAATTTATCAGCACGCATCCCTCCGACGAAACACGCATCCGCAAGCTGCGTGAATATATGCCCGAGGCGATGCAGTACTATCGGCAATAAAACAGCTGTCGTTTTGCCTGCCAGATGTCCAATAGTTTGTGCCTGTTCCGTTCCATGATTGGTTTTCAGGCGAACTTGCGGGTCGAAGGTCGAACCGCACGGGATCCAATATTAAAGGCAGAGGTGCAAAAAAAATCTGGGGGAGAGAAATGCTCATGAGGAACGCATTGGTAAAACTATGCATTTTGGGGCTGGTTGCCATATCGGTAACCGGCATG
Source organism: Kiritimatiellales bacterium (assembly GCA_030630445.1). Taxonomy (GTDB): domain Bacteria; phylum Verrucomicrobiota; class Kiritimatiellia; order Kiritimatiellales; family Pontiellaceae; genus Pontiella. The sequence goes on from DAOVNC010000308.1 coordinate 2,781, forward strand.
GCGGCCGATGGAAACCGGCCAAACATCATTTTATGCATGGCGGATGATTTGGGCTGGGGATGCACGGGCTACAATGGCAACCAGGTGATCAAAACCCCGCACCTCGACCAAATGGCCAAAGAGGGTGTGCGCTTTAACCGTTTTTATGCGGCGGCTCCGGTTTGCAGTCCGACACGGGCGAGCTGCCTGACGGGGCGGCACCCGTACCGGACGGGAGTCTTCCATGCCAACACCGGCATTCTTCGGCCTGAAGAGATCACGCTGGCCGAAATTTTGAAACCGCATGGATATGCCATTGGCCACTTTGGCAAATGGCACTTGGGTACGTTCTCCGCCACAGGGAAAGATGCCAACCGAGGCGGCGAAGACCATCCGGAGTTACTCAATCCACCGTCGGAACATGGTTTCGATACCTACTTTTCAACCGAGTCCAAGGTTCCGACCTGGGATCCAATGCGGGTTCCCAAAACCTTCAACGACGGAGCAAGCAGGAAGTTTGGCTGGAGATACATTAAGGACGACCAAAAGGCGGAAGCCTATGGAACCTACTATTGGACTCCAGAAGGAAAGGCCTCGGAGAATTTGGCGGGCGATGATTCGCGCGTGATCATGGATCGGGCGATCCCGTTCATCGAAGGGGCGGCTAGGAATAAAAAACCGTTTCTGGCCATCATCTGGTTCCATGCACCGCACCTTCCCTGTGTGGCAGGCCCCAGGTATGCCGAGATGTACAAGGATCAGGATTTTAAGATGCAGCAATATGCCGGTTGCATCACGGCAATCGATGATCAGATGGGCCGTTTGCGCGCCAAGTTGAAAGAGCTGGGCATCAACGACAATACCATGCTGTTTTTCTGCAGTGACAATGGTCCCGAAAACGGAACGCCCGGCGATGCCGGCCCATACCGTGCTCGCAAACGCAGTCTATACGAAGGCGGTGTCCGTGTGCCCGGACTATTGATCTGGCCGAATAAGGTCAAGACGCCGATGGTGACGGATGCCCCGGTCGTGACATCCGACTACCTGCCGACCGTTGTGGATGCCCTTGGCATCTCCATGCCCGGAAACATGAATACGCTCGATGGCACGAGTATGATTCCATTGCTGGAAGGGAAAACATTTACGCGCCCGTCCCCCATTGGTTTTGTATCTTCTGGCCAGAAGACCTTCAATGGCCGTAAATACAAGCTGTACGTCAAAGGCGACAAGGTGGAGCTCTACGACATGGAGGCCGATCCACTCGAAAAGACGAATGTTGCGGCGAAATATCCTGAAGTTGTCCAGCAGTTCCAAGAAGGGTTCGAGGGGTGGTATGCATCCTGCGAAGATAGCTTCGAGGGCAAGGAATATGGAACGGAATCACTCGAAAAAGTGAAGCAGAAATGGCCCGGTTCCGGAAAAAAAGGAAAGTAGCGTTCAACTACTTTGAGGGGTTTTCGACCCGTCCAATGAATAAAATCGTGCCGGTGCTGTTTTCGCGGATGAGGAACACGAACGGGTGGTTGGCGATGAACTGCGGCGGCATGCTCTTGAGCTTTATGACCACGGCGGTCGCGGCGCTGGCTTCTGTGCCTTCTTCGTTCACCTCTACGAATGCCTTGTGAATAAC
>DAOVNC010000105.1 GCA_030630445.1 Kiritimatiellales bacterium
AAGGGCTACATTGATCGGGTGGAGGTTTGTCGGGGGGCTGAACGCATCGCCTCCCATCCCCGGCTCTGGAGCAAGGAGGGCGTGCACTTTGATCCCGTGCATTATCTCGCCCTGCTCGAACGCAAGCCTGGCGGGTTCGACCATGCCCGCCCGCTTGAGGACTGGAAGCTTCCTTCCTGTCTTCGGGATCTGCGGCGCAGGCTCGAAGCCGAGCTCGCCGGCGAAGGGACCCGGGAGTACATCAAGGTGCTGCGCCTGCTCGAAAAGCATACACCCAAAGAGCTGGCCCGTGCCGTTTAGCAGGGACTGCGCTGCGGAGCCTCATCCAGGGACGCCATCGCCCAGTTCCTCGTGCCTCGCATGGAATGGCGGCACACACGCTTCAGCCTCGACGGGCGGGACCATCTGCGGCGGGTCAAGGTGGCCGGGGTGGATGTCTCCGATTATAACCGGCTGCTCGGACAGGAGGTGGGCACATGACTGCCGCATCCTCCAAGGTGCTGTTGGAGCATTATCTCAAAACCCTCAAGCTTCCGAGCATCATGCGGGAGCATCGCAAGATAGCGGCGGTGTGTCAGGCGGAAGGGGCGGACTATTCGACCTATCTGCTGCGTCTGATCGAACAGGAGATCCACGACCGGGAACAACGGGCGGCCGAACGGCGGCTCAAGTCCGCCCGTTTTCCCGTCGTCAAGACGCTCGACAGCTTCCGCTTCGAGGCTCAGCCCTCGATCAACCAGCCATTGGTGCGGGAGCTCGCCCACGGTGAGTTTATTAAGGAGCGGGAGAACGTGCTGCTCATCGGCAACAGCGGAACCGGCAAGACCCACATGGCAACGGCCCTGGCCTTTGCCGCCTGCCAGATGGGCTTCAAGATTCGGTTCTTCGGTGTAACCGGCCTGGTTACCCAGTTGCTCGAACGACGGGAGGAGCGGCAGCTTGAGCGGTTCTTCAAGCAACTCGATCGGCTCGATCTACTGGTCCTCGATGAACTCGGATATGTGCCCTTTTCCAAAATGGGGGCCGAACTGCTCTTCGAGGTCGTCAGTCGGGCCTACGAGCGCACCAGTTTGATCGTGACCACCAATCTTCCCTTTGAGTCATGGACGGAGGTGCTCGGTTCCCAGCGCCTCACAGGGGCTCTGCTCGATCGGCTGACCCACCGAGTTCATATCCTGGAAGCCAACGGCGAAAGCTTCAGGCTGCAGGATTCAATACGCCGCCGAAAACAGCGGCAACCACAGAAGAAATCGTAGGAAAAATTGACACTCGCAAGGATGCGGGGTAATTAATGGGAAAGTGTTGCACTTTTGGGCCGCCGCCCGATGCACTTTTCAACCGACGTTTACATTTCGGGGCCATTGCGGCAAGGGGCACGGTTTTTCCCCAATCTCGAAGAGTCATTCTTCGTTAACTGGCAGGGTCGTTGAAGATAAATTTAATGGGAATGGTAAAAATGAGATACCTGATTCTTTCAACGTTGATTGCTGCCATGTTGGCTGTTGAGGCCAATGCTGCACCGATTACGAATGGCGACTGGGATTCCACCCTCAACCTGAACTGGAGCAGCGATAAGGCTGAGGACACCCAGGCGGATCTGAACGGATGGTTCTCTTCTGCGAGGGATGCCCTTTCTAATGGAGCCTATGTTGAACCCATCACCGGATACGGGTCGGGTGCCGTTGCCGCTCTAAAGGCAACTTCCATTTCCAACTATTTCCAGCAAACGCTGGCTGGTGTTGATGCTGGTATTGGCGAAATCACCGTGAATTATGACGGAGGGATCCGCTATCACTCCTCCTACAGCACGACCGCTCGCAATATCCACCTTCGGGTATCGCTTTGGGATGCCACAGACAATACCGAGTTGGCCGGGGTGGATACAGTTACCGCCTTTTCTTCCTCCGCAACATCCTTGAGTACGTGTTCGCATGTTCTCTCGTATGATGCAACGGGGCTTGCGGGCCACTCTTTGGCGGTGCGATTCGAAAATACCACCCCCCAGGCGACCGGATACGACAACGGCAGTACGGTGCTGTTCGACGATGTTGCCATTGAAGCATTGCTTCCAAGCGACACACCGCCAACGATTACCACCCCTCCCCAGAGCGCAACCGCCGTCGAGGCGGGAACGCACACGTTCCTTGTTTTGGCCAATGGCAGCCAACCCATGGTTTATCAGTGGAGAAAAGGCGGCACTAATTTGGTCAACGAGATCTCCTCCAGCCTCACATTGACAAATCTAACCCTGTCGGATGAAGGAGACTATTCCGTGGTGGTGAACAACTCCTTCGGAAGTGCCACCAGCAGTGTGGCCACATTGACGGTCGTTGAGTTCGACAGCGATAACGATGGTCTGCCGACCGACTGGGAGATCGCCAACGGGCTGGATCCCCTTGACGATGGCTCGGTTGATCCCGACAACGGAGCCAGAGGGGATCCCGATGGGGATGGGCTACCCAATGACGAAGAATACTTCATGAATAGCGACCCGCAAGTCAACGAGTCCGGAAAACCGTGGCAAGCTCGACCGGAAAAAGCCCAGTTGATGATCATCAGCGCCCATCCGGACGACGAAAGCATCTTCTTCGGCGGGGCATATCCCTACTACACGCAGGTGCGCCAACTCCCTACCGTAGGCATCTCGATGACTAGCGGCGATTGGAACCGGGTGCCGGAGATCCGCGAAGCCGAGTTCCGCAACGCCACATGGGCCTACGGCCTGCGCAACCAGCCAATCTTTCCGCGCTTCAAGGACTACCCAACATCGACCCTCGACCAAACCTGGGACGTGTGGGCCGACGGCATTCTCGGCGACGGTTCGGATGTCGAGGCGGGCAAGGAGAAGGCGACCCGTGCGCTCGCCAAATGGATCCGCCGCTACCAGCCCGAAGTCGTTCTTACCCACGATTTCGACGGCGAATATGGACACAAGAACCATCAAGCGACCGCATGGGCAACCACCTGGGCTGTCGATATGGCTGCCGACCCTGCCGTCGATCTCGACGAACTACCCGTCTGGCAGGTCAAAAAGCTCTACATCCACAACTACGACCCCGCCTCGCCCAACGGAACCGATCCGCTCTTCCACGAGCACTGGCAAGACATAAGCATCGATTCCGACGGCAACGGTACTCCCGACCAGACCCCGATCGATACAGCCAACGTTGGCTCCGACTTCCACGTTAGTCAAGGGCGCCCAAACGTCTCCACCTGCTATGCCAGCGGCGAGACCAGTTCAAGTTGGGAACCCTACCCCTGCGAATGGTGGGGTCTTTATTCCAGCACCGTCGGCGACGACACCGTCGAACCCGATTTTACCGGCCCCAATGCCAACAACAACCCAGTCACCTATTCCGGCTGGGCGCTGGGCGATTTCTTCGAGCATCTCACCACCTACCCCGACAGCGACTACGACCTATTGTCGGATCCGTGGGAACTTGCCCACTTCGCCGACCTCGCCGCCGCCGATCCAAACGCCGACGACGATGGCGATGGCCACGACAACAACTATGAATTCATCACCGGCCTCGACCCGCAGGTTCCAGATCAACTCGACATGCAGCTCGCCTCCGCCACCCATACGGTCGAATTCACCCTGCCGGACGCCACCGGCCCCGGATACGAGGGCCTAGCGCGCCGCTACCAGCTTAAATACTCCGCCGATCTAGCCGATTGGAACACAGTCGTGGCCGAGGGTATTTCCGATGGAACACCGATAACCTATCCTATTCCAGACGGTTTGCAGAAAGGGTTCTACCGACTCTATATCACTCTGGAATGATCAGACCACGTCTAGGCTCCATAAACGCATGGATCTAGAAAAGCCATTCATCACGAAATGTTTCTTCGAATTTGCACCCATGGGAGTTCATCTACGGTTATCAACTGTGTTTTGGGTTTAAGAAAAAGAGTGGAGAATGGATATGGATAAGAAACTACCGAAGGAACCGAACAAGACCGAGGCGCGGTTGATGTCGCTGGATGCCCTGCGTGGATTCGATATGCTCTGGATTATCGGCGGAGGCCAGCTAATCCAAACCCTCGCCGGCCTATCCAGTTGGAGTTGGATCAACGCTCTTGGTAAACAAATGCACCATGTCAACTGGGAAGGGTTCCGTTTCTATGATTTGATTTTCCCCTTGTTCATGTTTATCGCCGGGGTCTCCACGACCTATGCAATCCTGGGGAAACGGGAGAAAGGCGTATCCAAAAAACGCCTTGCATGGGGAATCCTTCGGCGAGTTGCAACCTTGGTTGTTCTGGGCATGGTCTACAACGGCTTGCTTAATTTTGATTTCGCCAACCTTCGAGTGGCAAGCGTATTAGGCCAGATAGGAATTGCCTACGGCATCGCGGCGACAGTGGTTCTGTTTTCACGGACACCACGAACACCGTTGTTATGGTGTATTGGCATCATGATAATATATGCTGTGATTCAACTGTGGGTTCCCGTTCCGGAACACGGCGCTGGCGTGCTGACTGCGGAAGGAAGCATTAATGGCTATATCGACCGCCTGCTCCTGCCCGGGCGAATGCACCAACGAACCTTCGATCCCGAGGGATTGCTCTGCATTGTTTCCGCATCCGCCATCGTACTGCTCGGAACACTGTCCGGGTTTCTGCTGAGAAGCAAACGATATGGTGGCTACCGGAAGGTGGCCGTATTGGCAGGAACAGGAGTGTGTCTTATCCTGCTGGGGCTTGTCATTTCGCCATTCTACCCTCCGATCAAAAAGGTGTGGACAACGACGTTCAACCTGCTTGCCGGAGGAACCAGCATGTTGCTTCTTTCCGCGTTCTATTTGGTGATCGATCTCTGGAAGCTCCGCCGATGGAGCTTCTTCTTCCGCGTCATTGGATTAAACTCAATCACCATCTACCTCGCCGTTAAAATGATCCATTTCAACTACACGTCCCGGTTTCTTTTTTCCGGAATATCCGGTTGGTGCGGTTCATGCGGCCCTGCCGTTCTTATTGCCGGGACACTCGCATTGGAATGGGTGTTTCTTTGGGCGTTGTACAAAAAAAAGATTTTCCTGAAGGTCTAGCCACTTGTTGGCAGCTAAAGCGCAGGAAAATCAAACACATCACCGGTATGGCTAAATGACCATATTGCGTAATTGGGGGGTTTTTGATCAACTACACCCGTCGTTAGGAAAGCGAACTAAGTTAAACAAAAAATAAGGAGAGTTAAATTATGAAAAAAAACATGTACATTGCGGTATTCACGGCAGCCATGGTGGTCGGAGCTAACGCGGCATTAATCACGAATGGCGACTGGGATTCCACCCTCAATCTGAACTGGGCCAGCCCCAATAGCGTGGACACCCAGGCTGATTTGAACGGATGGTTCTCTTCTGCGAAGGCGATGGGTGATATCCATGGAGCCTATATTGAGCCTATCACCGGTTATGGTTCGGGTGCAGTCGGTGCCTTGAAGGCAACCAACTACGAGAATTATTTCCAGCAAACGCTTACCGGCGTTGATGCTGGTATTGGTGAAATTACCGTTAATTATGACAGCGGAATTCGTTATCATTCCTCGTACAGTACTACTCCACGCGATCTTACCCTCCGGGCGTCGCTTTGGGACACGACGACCAATACCGAATTGGCAGGAAGCGATGTCGTTACGGCGTATTCAGCAACTGAAACTTCGCTGCATGCGCAGTCGCACGTCCTGACGTACGATGCCACGGGGCTTGACGGCAACACCTTGGCGGTGCGGTTTACAAATACCACCCCTGAAGCAAACGCATACAACAATAGCAGTACCGTGCTGTTCGACAATGTCAACGTTATCCCGGAACCAGCTACCTTAGGCATGGTTGGACTGTTTGGTGCCGGACTGTTTATTGTGCGGCGCAAATTGTCAATGTAAGTCCTTTTGTAGAAAGAGCTTTCCTAAGAGACCTGCTTATCCTTTTTGGGTAGGCAGGTTTTTGTTCATGGGCTGCGTGGTGGAAATTGGTGGATCCAACATAGTCGAATATGTCTACCGTCGCCGTACCGATGACGCGACTCTGGACTATGGCCAGGTACTGAACACGAATCTGCTCACCGCCCCATGGATCAACGTCGGCCACACCTATGAAATCGCACCGACCGGTTCCAGCGGGGATCCGAACATCGAATCGGTCACCAACCATGTTCCGATCACCGAACCACGCGGGTTTTTTGGATTGGAAGTCATCGACAACTAAACCTTCCAACGCCTGGAACCTCTAAACACGGCGGGCATAGTGGTGCGCGTTCAACGCTCCCGCCCGGCGCATTCATCATTCTCGACCTCGTCCCCGCTAGCATGAACACCATGGAATGCACAAGGCAATGGGCAGTTTTCCCGCAGCCAACTTCTTAACAAACCCTTATTCACATTCTGAATTTTGTGGGTGGTGCGTGGTTTATGCAGTATAAGTTCTTTTTTAACAAATAGCGGCAGTCGACTGCTAAGGGGAAATTGGATGAAGAAGATCGTATTGGCGGGGTTGGTTTTTTGCGGACTGGTTGGGGTGCAGGCCGAGGATCTGGTGATTCAATCCTTGGATAGGAATGGACAGTTGATCTTCAACGAGGTTCCGTATGTTGTAGGCTATCATGTGGAACAGGCCTCGTCACTGATGGGATCGTGGGATCGGATTATCGACAATATCCCCCATTCTGGAATGGGCGCCATCACAAGTTCCGTTCCGATGACGGCTTCGACAGGTTTTTTCCGGGTGGCTACGGTTCCCCGGTCCGTTCCATCGGGCATGGTCGAGATTCTCGCCGGCACCAACAACGTCACCAATCCAGATCCAGAGCTCGGATCCTACTCGCTGACGGTGGATAGGTTCTGCATGGATGCGAATGAGGTGTCACGATCGAATTGGAGCGATGTCTATAACTGGGCGGGCTTGAACGGCTACACCTTTGACAACGTGGGAAGCGGAAGGGACTCGTACTACCCCGTGGAGCGCGTCAACTGGTACGATTGCGTGAAGTGGTGCAATGCCCGCAGCGAGATGGAGGGAAAGACCCCTTGCTATACAGTGGGCGGCAGCATCTACAGAACCGGGCAAAGTTCTCCGGTCTGCGATTTCGCCGCCGACGGCTACCGCTTGCCAACGTACATCGAGTGGGAATATGCCGCTCGCGGCGGGCCGAGCGGAAAACGTTTCCCGTGGGGCGACACCATCACGCACGATCAGGCAAATTATTACAGTGATTCACAATTCGACTATGACATCAGTACCTCACGTGAATTTCACCTAGCGTTTGACGACGGCGGGGCTGGCCCCTATACGAGCCCGGTTGGGTATTTTTCACCCAACGGCTATGGGCTGTACGACATGGCGGGGAATGTTTGGGAATGGTGCTGGGAGGAGGGTAACACCTCATCGGAACGAATCGTTCTTGGCGGGGGCTGGAACTTCTTAGCGGACACGGCACGATGTGGTGCCATATACGTAGACGACACGGACTCCGCCACCTACCACACCGGTTTCCGCACGGTCTGCCGCTGAAGGCGACCCGCTCCTGCGGGAGAGCGTATCAGGGGAGCGGAAATACGTGAAATACCAATATGCCCGTATCGAAAACATGCCCCCTTCGGGAGGCACGTCCTACACCGTTTCTCCTCCATCAACGCCGGCCACTCTGTCCCACATTGTAGGACGCGGTTCTTTTTGAAAAAAAGGCCGCGTTATTTCGCGGTATACTGGCTGTTTCCGTCCCCCTTAAAAAATTTGGTTTTTTCCTACACACCCGGATCCCTCAAAAATGGTGTAGCAACGCTTCACCGACCACCGGGAGGCCATGAGCTTGCGATTGATAATTTGCGACAGCAAATAGTGACAAAGGCACGGTTCAAGCGTTCTTTGCAGTGAAGCAGCTTTGATGAGCCGAATATCCCCTTCTATTGCTCCGGCATGAATAGGTTGAGATTTTGCCGTGAGCCGAAGGCAGGCTTGAGCTTGCGCGCGAAGCATAATTTTACATCGTGAAATAACGACCGGAGGAAGAGGGTCAAGCAGAGACCAAAGGGATCGGCAAAGAACGCAAAGAACCCAAAGATGCTTTTCTCTCCGTTCCTTTGAGTTCTTTGCGTTCTCTTGCGGCCATCAATTCTTCCAGTACGGGGCTCAACGTTTTCGTGCCGAATCTATAAACAACCCGCTGTTCTTTCATCCACGGTTTTAGGGAATGATCCATAAATTTTATAGCCAATCATTTTCTTGTAGGTGGGATCCAAGATCTCGCCACACGGCTAAAAAGCTCTTTCCTCCCGATCCGCGATCATGGATCACGGCTACAATTTTACGAAAATGCTCTAGCCATAAAAAAAGCTCCCTCGAGGGGAGCTTTTTTACGTCGAGTGCCGCGTCGTTTAGTGGCGGATGCTCGGACGGGAGTTTGCCAGGCGCTTTTTCTTTTCGCTCGGCTTCTCGTAGTGACGCTTCGAGCGCATGGTTTTGAGGATGCCCTCTTTATCCAGCGCCTTCTTGAGGCGGCGTAGAGCGCGATCCACGCTTTCGCCGCGGCGTACTTTTACTTCACATGTTTCCTGTGCCATATCTAAATTCACCTCCCCCGGATCGTTCGGGGTTCTTTTAACGAGGCGCGAAACTATTGAAGCGGATGGGTGAAGTCAAACAGATTCACGGATTTCGTTGCCTCGATCAACTTTTCTTGAGGACGGCGTTGACGGCTTCCATCGGCGGTGATACTGTCCGTCACTTCAATTTTCCAAGCTTTTTGGAAACGGGGCGTGGCTCAGCCTGGCAGAGCGCTACACTGGGGGTGTAGAGGTCGCTGGTTCAAATCCAGTCGCCCCGACCACATTCAAAACGATGTTCATGAGATATGCCTGATGGTTTGGCAGATGATGAAAATGCGCGAATCATCCTGAAATAGCCTGAAAACAGGCCGCATAATGCGCATGGAAGCCGTGATTTGCTGCTGAAGCCGGTTTTACACGGTTTTGGCCTCATAAGGCAGAAGTGACAACGGTTTGGTACGACTTTCAGCGCCCTGCAAGCCGAATGCATCAGGCTTGCAGGGCGGTTTCTCATCCCTAGAAGTTCTTGATGATGACCTCTCCCCTCTCAATAGCCCGGCTCTTTGATGCCGTTCTGGAATTAGCCGCCGAGTACTTCACCTTCACCGTCTTGATCTTGAAGTCGGAGAATATTTCTCGAACCTTTTTATGGTCGTTTAGGCTGAGAATGAAGCGCCCCTTTATAGAGGAGAGAACCTTGGCCAGGTCGAAATAGTCCTGATGTCCGAACGGGACGGCATATCCTGCCGTGCCGTAGTATGGCGGATCGATATAAAAGAGGG
>DAOVNC010000151.1 GCA_030630445.1 Kiritimatiellales bacterium
GTGCTCTGGCCAAGTCGCTGAAAGGAGCACGCGAAGCAATGGAAGCCGGTGGCATTATCGCCATTTTTCCAGAAGGCGAACTGACCAAGAACGGGAACCTGATGAAATTCAACAAAGGCTTCGAAAAGATTGCCAAAAACAGTAACTGTCCCATTATTCCCGCCCATATTGGAAACCTTTGGGGCAGCATCTTTAGCTTCAAGAACGGATCGCCCGGACTCAAGCGTCCGTGCAAATTCCCCTACCCCGTATCCGTCCGCTTCGGCAAACCCCTCGCCTCCACGACCTCCGCCGCCGAAGCCCGCCGCGTGATAGCCGAGCTCGGCGCCGAATACGCCATCGAAAAAAGCCAGCTCCCCAGGCAAACCCTTAATCATACATTCCTGCGCCAAGCTCGCGGCCATTGGTTCCGCCCGATTGCTTCGGATACGCTCGGCAACAGATCCACCTACGGCAAACTGCTCATCGGCAGCATCGCGCTCGCCAACCGCATTAAACCCATCATTAAGGGTCAAAAAAATATCGGAATCTATATGCCCACCTCGCTCGGCGGAGTGGTTGCCAATCTCGCCATGAGTATTTCCGGAAAAACCGCCGTCAACCTCAACTGGACGGCATCCAGCGAGGCCATGCAATCCGCCATCAAACAGAGCCGCATTAAATATGTCATCACCTCGCGCCGCTTCATGCAGAAAATCGAGCAACCCGATATTCCCACCCGCTGGCTCTACCTCGAAGACCTGCTCAAAAACCTCGGACACATCGAACGCTTCCGCGCCATTCGCGCCGCGCTCTTCGCCTCGCCCAAGCATCTAGCAGGCGGACGAGAACCACAGCCCAGCGACACCGCCGCCATCATTTTTTCGTCCGGCACCACCGGCACGCCCAAAGGCGTTATGCTCAGCCACGCCAACCTATTGGCCAACATAGACTCCGTTCAAAGCGTCCAGGCATTCAATAAAAACGACGCCCTTTGCGGCACCCTTCCGCTTTTCCACGCCTTCGCCTATCTCGGCCTGTTCTGGTGGCCCCTGCTCAAAGGAATTCGCGTTGCCTACCACCCCAACCCGCTGCAAACCAGTCGCGTTATCCGTCTGATCCGCGAAGAAAAACTAACCGCGCTGCTCACCACGCCCACCTTCCTTCAAAACTACATGCGCAAAGCTTCCGCCCAGGACTTCCAAACCTTGGAAACCGTCATTACCGGCGGCGAAAAACTACGCCCCGAACTCGCCAAACACTTCAACGAACACTTTGGCATTCAACCGCTGGAAGGCTACGGCTGCACCGAACTCTCCCCCGTCGCCCTGCTCAGTCTCAAAAACGGCAACCGCGTTGGCAGTGCCGGACAACCGCTCCCCGGCGTCGCCGTACGCATCGTCGATCCCGAAACGCGCGAAACCCGCCCTGAAGGCGAAGAAGGCCTCATGCTCGTCAAAGGACCAAATGTCATGCAAGGCTATCTCGACCAACCCCAAAAAACCGACGAAGTCCTGCGCGACGGCTGGTACAACACCGGCGATATCGCCCGCATGGATCCAAATGGATTTGTCACCCTCACCGGCCGCCTCTCGCGCTTCAGCAAGATTGCCGGCGAAATGGTTCCGCACGGCATGATCGAAGAGGCACTCCAACGCGCTACCCGAAGCGATATGCCGTGCGTTGCCGTCGTCAGCACGGTCGATTCAAAAAAAGGGGAACAACTCGCCGTGTGCTACACTCCCGAAGCAGGCGAACCCCAAAAACTAATCGCCAAACTCCGCGAACTTAAACTCCCCAACCTTTGGATTCCGCGCGCTGGAAACTTTTTACGCATCCCGGAACTCCCCCTTCTCGCAACCGGAAAACTCGACCTACGCGCCCTGAACGCATTCGTCCAACAAGGATAGAACGATGAAATTCGCAACCATGCTACTCACCCTCATTCTAGCCGCAATGGCGTGTAAAGCACTTCAGACCAACAACAAGCACACCTGCGCAGGTGTGAATCTCCAGGAAACAGTTGTTCTGATCCACGGGCTCGCCCGATCCGACAAGGCCATGAACAAGATGGCCAAGGAGCTGCGCGCCGAGGGCTACACCGTCATCAACCACGGCTATCCCTCCACGTCCGCCCCCATCGAAAAACTAACACCCCAAATCTTCAAAGCCCTCGAGCCACAGATCAAGGATGCCGGGACCGTCCACTTCGTTACCCACTCCATGGGCGGGATTATCCTGCGGCAGCATCTCGAAGACCACACGATCCCCAACCTTGGGCGGGTCGTCATGCTTGCACCGCCCAGCCGGGGCAGCGAAGTGCCGGACAAGCTTGGAAAAATCTTTCTCTACAAAGGGATCAACGGGCCGGCCGGGAATCAGCTGGGCACCGGAACCAAAAGCCACCCGCTCCGGCTGAAGGCTCCGGGTTTTGAACTGGGCATCATTGCGGGCGACCGCTCGATCAACCCGATTCTCTCCCTGCTGATTCCCGGGCCGGACGATGGAAAGGTGTCGCTCGCCCGCGTCAAGCCCGCGGCCTACACCGACTACATCAAACTGCACGCCACCCACGCCTGCATGGCGTGGAACAAAAAGGTAATGACACAAACCAAATACTTCCTGCAGCACGGGAAGTTCAACCAAGAGGAGAAAAACCAATGAATACAAAATGGACTCAGCTAGTATGCACCGCAGCACTGATCGCAACCACAACTGTTCATGGAGCCGGACTCATTAAACCCCTCGGGGGCGGCAATGCCGGAGCGTTTATTAAATCGCACCACGTAGAAGTGATCATCAATAACGGATATGCTCAGACTATTGTCGAGCAGGTCTTTGGCAACAACTCGGACAATGACTACGAGGCCATCTATTCCTTCCCCATTCCAAAGAAAGCAAGCCTCTCGGAGATCAGCTTGTGGATCGATGGAAATGAAGTGGTCGGTGAAGTCATTGAAAAAGAGCGCGCACGTGAAATCTATGAAGATCAGGTGACCAAAGGGAATGATACCGCCCTTGCGGAGAAGAACGACTTCAAAACATTCGAGATTAGCATCGGGCGGGTACGAGCCGGAACAGACACTCGCGTGCGAATGGTTTACTACCAACCCATTGAGATCGACCTGAATATTGGCCGCTATGTCTATCCGCTGGCCGAGGGTGGCGTGGACGAGGAGCGCATTGCATTCTGGGAGATCGACAACAAGGTGCATGAACACTTTTCTTTCCACCTGAAACTAAAGTCGGCCTTCCCCGTTGCCGATGTGCGGGTTCCAGGCTATGATCAGTTCGCGATGATCACTCACACGAACGACACATACGATGTGACGCTAGAACAAAACGAAGGCGGAGCCGATCTATCGCGCGATATTGTCTTCTACTACCGGCTTGATGATTCCGTTCCCGCTCGTATTGAGATTATTCCCTACCGCGCCTCCTCGAAAGAATCGGGCACCTTCATGGCTGTCGTTACGCCCGCCGCCTCGCTGCGACCCATCTCAGAAGGCTCCGACTGGATCTTTGTGCTGGATGTTTCGGGCAGCATGTCGGGAGAAAAAATCAATACGCTGACCAAAGGGGTGGAAAAAGTGCTGGGTAAGATGTCACCCAACGACCGCTTCAAACTGATCACCTTCAACAATAGCGCAAAAGACCTGACCCGAGGGTTCATTACCGCCACACCGCAAAATGTGGAAAAATGGATCCGCAACGTCCGCAAAATCAAGACGGGCGGCGGAACCGCGTTGTTTGATGGGTTGAAAAAGGCGTACCGTAGCTTAGACGACGACCGAACCACAGGAATCATCCTCGTCACCGACGGAGTCTGCAATGTCGGACCGCAAGGTCACAAAACCTTCCTGAATCTGCTGAAGCAATACGACATCCGTCTGTTTACTTTTGTGATGGGAAACAGTGCCAACCAACCCTTAATGGATCGACTCGCAAAAGATTCCGGAGGATTCGCGATGAATATTTCCAGTTCCGACGACATTGTTGGGCGTCTGCTCCAAGCCAAAATCAAAATCCTGCATGAGTGCATGCACGATGTGCAACTCACATTCAGCGGCGAAAAAACAACCCAGCTCACACCCGTAGCACCTGGAAATCTATTCATGGGGCAACAACTCGTCACCTTCGGCCGCTATAATGGATCCGGAGAAGTGAACCTGACCTTCAGCGCAAAAGTTTCTGGTGAACAGAAACAGTGGACCTGTACGGCCACCCTGCCAGAGATCGATACGGAAAACCCGGAACTGGAGCGGATGTGGGCTTTGGCTCACATCGAAGAAACCATGGAAACGATCCGGGAAGATGGCGAAACAAAACCGCTTCGACAAAAGATAATCGATCTTGGAACCGAATACTCCCTCGTCACCGACTACACCTCCATGATTGTGCTCAACGATGAAGAGCTGGAAGGAGCAGGAATCCAGCGGCGCAACTACGAACGCGTACAGCGCGAACGGGCGGCCCAGCAACAACGAGCTTCCCAGCCCGCCCGCAACCACCGGGTCGACAACGGAAACACATTCAACAACCGGCGCGCCCCCGGCATCGGCACGGGCCCCGTCGGGCCCCTGTTTATCGGAATCGTTGCCTGGCTAAACCGTCGCAAAAAGATGGCCGCCTAAAACAACCACGGAAGGCCGGCAACCCGGCCTTCCACACCTTGGAAAAATCATGAACCTGCTATCCATTCGAATCAGACCCCGGCAAATCGAACTGACCGCATTCATCGTGGCCCTCATCGCCGCCAACTTTATGTTGCTACTCGGACGCGTCTGCGAGCCGCTGATATTCTTTCCTTCACAGCTAACCGCTGGAGAGTGGTGGCGAACCATTACCTTCCCATTCGTGCATGTCAGCGGATATCACCTGCTACTCGATGCCGGCGCCTTCCTTTTTCTCTACCACGGACTTCAGGAAACGTCGCCCCGACGGCGCCTACTCTATGTCGCCGCCTGCGCCGCAGGCAGCCTTGGAGCCTCTCTGATTTCATCCCCCCTCACTACCGGACTCTGCGGGCTCTCTGGAATTGCCCACGGACTGATGGCCATTTCGGCGCTCGAAATCATGCGCTCCGACAACCGTACCCTACGCAACGCAGGCATCATATGCTTCCTCATCGTTACCTTAAAGAGTCTGTATGAAGGGTTCACTGGACAGATTGCATTTAACTTCCTGCATTTCGGATCGATCGGCAACGCCGTCGCTATTTGCCATGCGGGAGGCATTCTCGGTGGAATTACCTGCTACGCAGTGCTGAACAAAATAGAAGGAGATCTACCATGATTAACATCACCGCATCGTGGATCGGGTTTTTGCTGGGTTGCATTTCCGGCGCCATACCCGGTCTGTTTTTCCACAACCCCGACTGGCTTGGTGGCTACACATCGTGGCCCCGGCGGCTCATCCGGCTGGCGCACATTTCGTTCTTCGGGATCGGATTCCTTAATTTGGGAATGGGGTTGACCGGCAACGTGCTCGGCGTGAAATCTTTGGCGGCATCGATCCTGATGCTCGTCGGCGCGGTTGCAATGCCAACGGTCTGCTATGCCAGTGCCTTCCGTCCTGCGTTTCGCCACTTGTTTTTCATTCCCGCCGGATCGGTACTGATCTCAATCATTTTATTCATCAGCAGCGTAGACGGAGCTTCCAGCTCCGTTATGGAAGAAGGCGAAAACACTGCCTCGCCTCTCTGTACATTGAGAGTTCAACCCGTTTCGAATAACCCAATGGAGCAGGATGCTCCATCTACATTAACCGGAAGGATGGTGCAATTATGAAAATTGGATTCATAGCTATGAGCGGTATTCGCGCGTGCGATACCGAATTGTTGGAACTCGGACTGACGCTTCCCGGATTTGTGGAACGCAGCAAACAGATCGCGTCGCTTCCAAGCCTTGGACTGCTGACGCTGGCGGGCATGACGCCCAAGCATCACGACATCCACTATATCGAGATCCCTGACCTCTCCGCCGAAGAAGGTGAACTGGAGGACTTTGATCTTGTTGCCATCTCCAGCTACAGCGCACAGATCAACGAGGCGTATGAATTGGCCTTGCGTTATCGTGCAAAAGGCACGTCGGTGGTGATGGGAGGCACGCATGTGACCGCCCTGCCGAACGAGGCGCAGAAATATGCCACATCAATCATTCTCGGAGAAGGTGAACCCGTTTGGCTTGAAGTACTGGAAGATGCCGAGAAGGATCAATTAAAACTGATCTACGACTCACTAAAGCTAAACTACAGCCTGGCCGACGCGCCGATGCCGGCGTTTGAACTGCTGGACATTTCAAAGTATAATCGTTTGACCGTCCAGACCAGCCGGGGCTGTCCGCACAACTGCGAGTTTTGCGCGGGCTCCAATTTGATCAGTAGCTGCTATAAACAGAAACCCGTTGAAAAGGTATTGGCGGAGATCGACCGTATTTGCGAAATCTGGCCTCACCCGTTCATCGAGTTTGCGGATGACAATAGCTTCATCAACCGCACCTACTGGAAGGAGCTGTTGCCGGAGCTCAAGAAGCGGCGGATCAAGTGGTTCACCGAAAGCGATCTCTCCGTTGCAGAAGATCCCGAGCTACTGCAAATGATGCGCGACTCCGGTTGCGCGCAGGTGCTCATCGGATTCGAAAGTCCGACGCAGGAAGCACTGGGCGGACTTGAACTAAACAACAATTGGAAGCATAGCCGTTTTGCTGAATACAAGCAGGCGATCCGCACCATTCAATCGCACGGAATTACGGTTAATGGGTGCTTCATCGTTGGACTGGATGGTCAGACCACAGAGGTATTCGACGACATCTACAACTTCGTCAAGGAAGCCGAACTATTCGAAGTGCAGATCACGATCCTCACTCCGTTCCCCGGAACGGCGCTGTATGAGCGCCTGAAAAAAGCGAACCGGTTGATTGAACCGACCAACTGGAAAAAGTGCACTCTGTTCGACCTCAACTTTCGGCCGCAAAATATGACGAAGGAAGAGCTACGAAAAGGCTTCCACGGCCTCACCAAAAAACTCTATTCCGACGCCTTCACTCAATGGAGGCGAGACACCTTCAAGCAAAACCTGCGCACCATAAAAAAGAAGAAGCCATTGGAGGAAATGGCTTTAGCTGTATAGCATTAACAAAAACAGGGGAACTCCATGAAAAACAGGATTCAACTTTCACTGGCAACGGCCAGCATCAGAACCGAAATCGACCACATCCGCCACGAGGTCTACGCCCGGGAGCTCGGGCAATTCGAACTGCGCACCGACGGTATCCTTCAGGACCGATCGAAAGTCGAAAGCATCTACATCACCGCCATTGAAGAAGGCAAGCTGGTCGGCTTTGTTGGCATTACCCCACCCACCAGCCCGCGTTATTCCATAGACCACTACCTGCCTCGAAACGACATTCCCTTTTTGTTTGACGAACATCTATACGAGATCCGCGCGCTCACGGTGATCGATCCCGCGCGGGGCTCGCTGGTCGCCCCGGCGCTGATGTACGCCGCCTTCCGCTGGGTGCAAGCCCATGGCGGAACACAGCTCATGGCCATTGGCCACCGGAAAGTAGTGGATATGTATTTGCGGATGGGAATGCAAATGGTCGATCGCAGCTTTCGGTGCGGCCCACTTGAATATGAACTATTGGCCGCCTCCGTTGGCGCCATCGATACCGAACTGACACGGTTCGACGCACGGCTGAATCGACTTGCAAAGCAAGTGGAGTGGAAACTCGGCATCCCCTTCCGCCGTCCGGCTAAATGCTACCACGGAGGCGCGTTCTTCAACGCCATTGGAAACGGTTTCGACGACTTGAACCGGCGCAACAAAATCATCAACGCCGATGTTTTGGACGCATGGTTCCCCCCATGTCCAGCCGCGCTGCAAGCGTTGCACGAACAGCTTGGCTGGATTACGCGCACCTCCCCGCCTAACCATGCGGAGGGAATGCTAAAAACTATCGCCAAAACCCGCGGGGTTGACGCTGAATGCATCCTCCCAGCAGGCGGTTCCTCGCCCCTGATTTTCAGGACTGCATTTATGCCGGCAATGATGCCCTGTGCGGCTGCCTCTTCATA
>DAOVNC010000145.1 GCA_030630445.1 Kiritimatiellales bacterium
GAAAATAACCACCACGGATCCGGATTCGGTGGTTCTGTATCCCTACCATCCCGACACCGAGCTTTTCCGCTACACCTATGCGCGCTACCTCGACAGCCACATGAAAGTGGATGCCCAGATGGGCAAGTTTATCCAAGGACTCGAAGAAGAGGGTTTGATGGACGACACCTTCATTTTCTACTACGGCGACCATGGCGGTGTTTTGCCGCGCGGCAAGGGGTATGCCTATAACAATGGCCTGCAAGTTCCCATGGTGGTTTATATTCCGAAGAACTGGAAGCACCTCGTTCCCGCGAAAGCGGGGAGTCGCATCGACGGCTTTGTCGAGTTCGTCGACCTCTCCGCCACGGTGCTCAATCTGGCCGGGGCCGAGATCCCAGCCGGCATCGACGGCAAGCCGTTTTTGGGCAAGGGGGTCGCGCTCGACGAGCTGAACGCGCGCGACACCACCTTTGGCTATGCCGACCGGTTCGACGAGAAGTACGACCTCGTTCGCACGATGCGGAAAGGCCGCTTCAGATACATGCGCAACTACCAGCCGTTCAACTTTGACGGGCTGCACAACTTCTACCGCTACCGGATGCTGGCCTACAAGGAGTGGCGCGATATGTACCATGCCGGGGAATTGAATGCCGAGCAGAGCCAATTCTTCGAACGCCGCCCCGCCGAGTGCCTCTACGATATTGAAAAGGACCCGAACGAAGTCAAAAACCTCGCGGGTGACCCGGCCTATGCCGACCAGCTTGTCGAGATGCGCGCGCTGCTGCAAAAGCAGGTAAAGTCGATGCCCGACCTTAGCTTCTTTCCTGAACCGGTATTCCTGGCCGAAGGCCGCGACAACCCCGTCGAATTCGGTCAGCGGAAAAAACAGGAGATCGCAAAACTCGTTGATATTGCTGACCTGAGCCTTAAGGCTTTCCCGGAAGCGAAGCAGCAGATTGGGAGGGCCTTGGCCTCGGAGAATCCGTGGGAGCGCTACTGGGGGCTCGTCACCTGCAGCTCATTCGGCGGGCAGGCCGCGCCGTTTTATGAAAAGGCCGCGTCGATGGCTGCATCCGATGGCGAGCGGTTGGTGCGCGTACGCGCCGCCGAGTTTCTCGGCCTTGCCGGCGCCGCCGATCCGCGTCCGGTCATCATGGATGTGCTAAGGCAGACCACCGATCCAATCGAGGCCAACCTGATCCTCAACTCCGCCGCCTTGCTGGAAGACTCCAAGCCGGGGTACGACTTTGATTTGGATGAATTCAACTCTGCCGAATGGGCCCAAGGCAAGAAAGGTCTTGCGGTTCACCGCATTGAATATCTGAAAAAATAAGGATCAGGAGGCTGCCGCCGACCTCGAAAATATCCTCGCCTTCATCGAGAGCGCCACAGAATAGCGATCCCGTCCCCGGCGGTTCCTAGGAAACAAAAAACACCCGCTTCTTGCGAAGCGGGTGCCGTGTTGCATGGGGGAGAACCTATTTGAAGGTGGCTTCGGCCGCGATGGCGATCTTCACTTCGTTGCCGATCATGGCGGCGGGGGAGTGGGTGATGCCGAGGTCGCGGCGGTTGAGGGTGGTGTTGCATTCAATGCCGATGCGCTTCATGCCGTAGGGATCGTCAATCGGACCGGTGATGGTGACTGGCACGACGACCTCGCGGTCGATACCCAGCACGTTCAGGTTTCCGGTGACCTCGAAGGTGTTGTTGCCCGTCTTTTTGACGGAGGTGCTTTTAAACGTCATCTTCGGGAATTTGACCACGTTGAAAAAATCTTTGTTCTTCAGGTGGTCGTCGCGCTTTTCGTTGTTGGTATCGATGCTTGCGGTCTCGATCGTACCCTCGGCCGACTTCAGCGTTTGGGTGGCGATGTCGTAGTCGAGCGTGCCTTGGAAAGTGTTGAACGTGCCCTTCGTGTTGCTCACCATCATGTGCTTTATGGAAAAACCGACTTCCGCGTGGCCAGCATCGACCGTGAAAGTCTCCGCTTGGACTGCGGCGGCTAGGGACAGGCTAATCAATCCAATCAGTACCTTGTTCATCGCAAAAGCTCCTTTACCACGGGTAATGCTAAATATGACCAAAGTAGTAATGTAGGCGTTCAAAATTAATAGGTGATCAATGCGTGGATGAGGGAACCCTCCAGTTTTTCCCGACCATTGAGAAAGGCGAGTTCGATCAGGAAATCGAGTTCCACAATGTTGGCGTCAAAATTGTTTTGGATCAGTTCGACGGTGGCGGCAACAGTTCCTCCGGTGGCGAGCACGTCGTCGATGATGAGGATTTTCTGGCCGGGTTCGAAGGCATCGGTGTGGATTTCGACGGCGTCGGTTCCATATTCGAGGTCGTAGGTTTGGCGGTGGACGGCGTGGGGCAGCTTGCCGGGCTTGCGCACGAGGCAGGTGCCGGTGCCCAAGGCGTAGGCGACGGCGGAGGCAAAGACGAAGCCGCGTGCCTCGATCCCGACGACCTTGTCGATCCCGCTGTCCGCGTGCCGCGTTGCGAAGGCGTCGATGGCCTGCCGGAACAAATAGCCGTCGGCCAGCAACGGAGTGATGTCCTTGAACTGGACGCCTGGCTTGGGAAAGTCGGGGATGGTGCGGATGGCGGTTTCGAGTTTTTGCATGGGGATCCTCGCGGGGCTTTGATTGAGAAGGGATCGAGCATGGCCCGAACACGCTTGGAGTACGAGTCATTTGCCATGGATTCTTGATGGACGCGCACCCGTCTCCAAAGCGGGGGGAGTCTTGATAATTCTAAAAAAGGAATGTGACATTCCCGCGTTTCTGGCATATTTTGCCAGCAGATTGCCCGTCTGTATGAATGGGATATGAGGATTTAAACAACGGACCGGATGGATAGAAAACCGTCGAGCATCGGCGGGAAGGATTGGTTATGGCGAAAAAAATGGTTTCACCGATCATGACGTGGGTCTTTTGGGGCATCTTGGTGCTCGGAGTGTTCTTGCTGGTGACGTGGGAATATTTCGTGGCGGGCTTTACTGCCGATGCCAGCAAGATCTCCTATCTAATCGTTGCCTTCTTTGTCTATGGCTTCTTTGCCTCGCTGAGGATTGCCTACTATCTGCAGGCGGAGTTCACGGTTCTGGAGGTCATGGAGTCCAACCAGCGGGTTGGCAATGCGAACTCCTCCGATGCCGCCGCCCTGTTCGACGCGGCTTTGGAGCGCATCCGCCGAGGCGACCGGATCGATATGCGGAACCTCGTTTCCTCCTACGGGATCCGGATCAAGGCGAGGGTGGACAATATTTCCGTGATCTCCAGCATGTTGATCACGATCGGTCTGCTCGGCACGGTGATTGGTCTGATTATCACGGTAACGGGTTTGGGCCATGTGCTTTCGGCCAGTGGTTCGGACTATGCGGCGATGAAGGCCGGCCTCAACCAGACCGTGTCTGGAATGGGTACCGCTTTCTACACCACCTTCTTCGGCGCACTGCTGGGCGGAGTGGTCCTGAAAGTGCTCGGCGCCGAAATGAAAAAATCGGCTACGCAGCTCGTCGCCGATACCCTGCGCTTCAGCGAGCTCTTTGTGGTCCCGCAACTTTCGCAGAACTCCTCCGAGGCCTTGGCCGATTTGGAGTCGAAGGTCGTTGTGTTGGGCGGCCAGCTCCAGCAACTAGGCGGCAGCTTTTCCTCGGTGATCGATCTGATCGACTCAAAGCAGCAAGCCTTGGCATCGGGTCTCGGCGATCTGGTTGCAATGGTTGGGGAAAGCAGCCGCCAGGCCAACGAGCGCATGGAAGCCCTTGCGATTTCGGGAGAGCAAGCCTGCATGAAGGCCGACGAGCGCATGGGTTCGCTCATGGCGAGCGTCGATAGAACCGTTGAAGAAACCAACCGTCTGGCCGATGAACGGTTGGGCGCCATTGTTTCCACCGTCGAAAAAACGGTCGAAGAAACGAACCGGTTGGCGGATGAGCGGTTGGCTGCCGTGGCCGATACGGTTGCGCAAAGCGTGGCCCATACAAACCGCCAGGCCGACGAGCGGATCGAAGCCCTGGTTTCGGCCAGCACGGCCACGGTGGAGGAAACCCATCGGCTGGCCGATGAACGATTGGGCGCACTCACGAGCACCATCGACAAGACGACGGAAGAGACCCACCGGCTGGCCGACAAACGTTTGGCCGCATTGGTCAGTACGATTGAAAAGACCACCCAAGAGACCCACCGGCAAGCCAACGAGCATCTGATCGATCTGGTCGACACCGTGGGGCAATCGATCGAGCAGACCCGCCAACAGGCCGAAGCGCAGCTGGGTGCGAAGGCTTCCGATCTCGCCCAGAAGCTAAACGAGGCCGCCAGCGTGCTTGCCGCATTGGCCGTTCCCGAAGAAAAGCCCGCGAACGAATCCCCCGGAGAATAGCGCCGTGATTGACGATCTCACAACCGAAGAAGAGCAAAGCACCATCTTCGAATCGTTTTCGGATGTCGCGCTTTGCACGCTGGCCGTGGCATTGCTGCTGGTGACCCTGCTGGCGATCAATATTACCCAGAACCTGGATGTTCAAATCAACCGGAACACGTTCAGTGGCGGGGTGATGCGGCCTTCGTTCCATCTGGAATGCACCGTTCCCGATTTCAGTGCCACCACGGTGGAGGAGCTTGCCGTTGAACGGGCGCTTTTTGCCGGCACCCCCTATGTGGCGGTCCATCTCTTCAGCCCCTCGCTGGCGCTCATCGCCACCGACGTGCGCGAAGGCGGAACGGTTGCGTTGGGCGAAGACGAGACCTTTGCCCAGCAGCAGGACCTGTCGCTATACCAGTTCATGCGGCTGGTGCCGGGAATCGATCCGGGCAGTTTTGAGGTTGCCGGTCAAAAGACGGCCTTGCTGCTGCCCTCCATTCTGGACAAGCAGATGGTCTACGAGCCGAACTCCGCCGAGGGGTATCGCGCGAACTCCGACCGACGGTTGACCAAGCGGATGCTCACCCAGCTCTGGCCGGTCTACAGCAACCCCACCTACCCGGCGCGCCGGCCGGAGGACTATAGCCAGGCGCGGACGCGGATCTTTGTAGAGTCCAAAACCGTGGAAGGCCCCGCCGGCGAAGAGCATCACATCGTGATCGGCCATTCGGTCTACAAAGTGCCCGAGGCCCTCGACGACGGGTCGCTGGCTTGGCTGGGGGGCTTTTCCTCCGGTTTGACGGAGATGGTATTCCTGGGTGAAACGTGGAGCGATGCGGGGCGACGTACCAACAAGCGCATTGAATTTTTTGAAAAGGCGGGCTACGACGCCTGCGCCGCGGCCTATCGGGAATATGCATTCCCGTCCCAGGACGCCCCGGAACTGGAGCCCGTCAGGGAAACCCTCCGGCAACTCGGCTATCCGGAAGGGCGCATCGAGCAACGCTCCCGCGATGCCATCGGCCAACGGCAGGCTTCGGTCGCCTTGCTCTCGGGAAACATTGCGGAGAACCGGGGCGGTTTCCTTCCGCCGTTGCTGGCGCATCCCGATGCGTGGGCGGCCTATATCCGGAATGGCCAGAAGAACCCCGTCGACCCGCCCAAGTGGTTCTACAGCGACTTTCTCGATAAACTCGGCTTCGATCGACTGACCATTGAACGGGCTTCGCCGTAGGGGCGCGGCTTGCAGGAGGTTTTTATGAAAGGGATGAATCTGAAAATGCTCGGCAAGTGGGTGCTCTGCGCACCGCTGCTTCTGGCGTTTGGATGTGCCTCGTTCGAATTGACATCGACGCCGGTGGCCGATGTCTATGAGAATGGGGAAAAGGTGGCCAGCACCCCGTATTATTTCGATCTGGTGACGGGGCAACGCTTGCTCACGCTCAAACGCCCCGGCTATGTGGAGGTGGAGGTACCCGTCTCTCCGCTGGATCCCAAGCGGCTGCACATTCCGCTTCAATGGGTGGGGCGCACACGCATCGACTCGCTGCCGGGCCGGGCAACCGTGTTGCGGGCGAAAGACCGCGAAAAACTCGGTGTAACACCCTGCGGCCTGCGCCTCTCCGCACCGGAACGCGTGCTGATCGAAAAAAAGGGATTCGAGCCAGTGGAGTACGACCTTACTCCAAACGAGCGCTACGTGGTGGAGCTCAAGCCGCTCGGCGGGTTCAAGTCGGCCTTCTACAAAGAGATCAACTTCGTTTCGAACCAGGGCCCGGTCGAAATCCACGACCGCGTGGCCGGCGAAAGGATCGGCATCACCCCGGTTCGGTTGAGCATCCTGGCCGGGAGCGAACTCGAATACCGGCTCGATGGTTTCAGGCCGCGGATGGTGCTCATCAGCAGAATCGCCCCGAGGCAGGTTCGCATTGAACTCGACCCCATCAGCTTCGTGACCCTTCGCGGCCCGTCCGGTGCCGTTGTCTATCGCGCCGGGGGCACCGAGCCGCTGGGCAAGGTGCCGTACACCATCGAAATCAGCGGCGACACCTTGTTTGAGGTCAGGAAAGAGGGCTACTACGCCTCCAACATTGCTGTCGCGCCGGGATCGTCTTCGGAGATCGATGTCACACTCAAGGAAATCCCCTACAAAACCATCGTCACCACGCCCGCCGGCGCGGAGATCTACCGGCTTGGCGGCATTGAAAAGCTCGGCGAAAGCCCATACACCACGATTGTGGATGGCGAGCGCATCTTCGAGATCAAGAAAAAGGGATTCCAGACGTCGGTCATTGGCATGGGTGCCGGCTCCCCCGCCCGGCTCAATGTGCCGCTAACCGCCGCACCGCGCGACGACCCCGACGCCGCCGCGCTTGGCGAACTCGACAGCCCGGTCATCGGCACCTACTAGCGCACGGTCGCGTTTTAGTTGTCGGATGCCAAGGTGTAGCCGCGATCCATGATCGCGAAGGTTTGGCAATAGGTATTGCGTACGCCGGTGGGGTCTCCCCGTGAGGGGCGTTGCCCCAACGGGGGCCCACGTCCGGCCCCCTCCCTACACGTGTGGAAGAGGACCCCGAATAAATCCATTTTCTTTGCGGCTTTCGCGATCTTCTGTTGAACTCTCCTGTTGCTCGGTATCCGGCAATATTTCCCTGACAGAGTACGAGTCTCCTGTCTCAAATCCTTCAAAAACGCCTTTAAAAAAGACGTTTTTAAAGGCGTTTTTTAGAGGGGTAAAATAGGGGTGAAAAATCATTGCACAAAGAGGTCCCTAGGCATATACAACCCCTAGAGGGTGATCGTTATGATGAATGACTACATAGAGGAGGAGATCATTGTTCACCCGATTCACGGAATGCAGCTTTCCGAGGGGTATATCCGCAAAGATAACTCCAAGGGATTCCTAGGATGCCTGCCCGGGCTCATGCCGTTGGCAGGCAAGACCATGGAGGAGGTTCGGTTGCGGTTGGAGCACGAGGCCAAGGAGTATTATGGCGACGATGTGGTCGTTGAAATTGCTCCCCGTGCCCTTGCCATCTAGTTTGGTATTCCATTGGTCGGGTTCCCGCAGGATCTGGGTCCTTGTCTGTCGGATCCTATGGCGACGGGGTTTGTTCCCGTGGTTTTTTCCGGTTAGCGTAGCGTGTGCGAGGCAATTCCGCTTTCACAGGTGGCGGGGTTGTCCAAGCCGTTGTAGTGGCATTCTGACCCGGTGGGGCACATCGGACGCTCGCCGCCTCTGATATACGTGGAGCAGGTGTCGCGGTAGTAGGGATTTCCGATGGAACCCGGCCCGTCGTTTTCACCCCAGGCATTTTCCATGGCTGCCATCTGTTTTGCTGCTTCCATTTGGCGCAGGTTGTTACGGCATGCATGGGTCGCGGAATTATTCCGCGCTTTGCTGAATGAGGGAATCGCAATGCCTGCCAACAACCCGATGATTGCGGTCACGATCATAATCTCAACTAATGTGAAGCCTTGTTTGTGTGGTTGTATTTCCATTCCTCTACCCTATGGCGTAACCCCTCTGATAAACGCAGTTTGCATGCCAATAAATCAGTTTGGTGCCATTCATGGCAAGCCACATGTTTTCAGGGCAAGTCTGGGTTTGTGATTTCCCCGTTTCATGGTAAAAGTTTCCAATGCTTGGAAATGAGAACATTCAATGACTCTGGAAGAATTTGGCTTTAGCCAATGGTTCCGCGATCAGGTTGATCCGAACAACGCCGACGGCCTGGCCGTTGCGCGCGTGACCGCCGTGCACAAGGGTGCCTGCGAGGTCTCCGACGGC
>DAOVNC010000302.1 GCA_030630445.1 Kiritimatiellales bacterium
AACGTATATCCGTTTTTTGACTCTCCTTCTAGGTTTTGATTAGGGAAAAGACTTTTGCGGGGGAATGCCCCACAAAACAACGAGCCACCTTTAGCCAACAACCGGCGGTTCGACCGCGATCGGGATCAATCCCTTCGATACGTCATCACTCTCCACTTTGTTGCGAATGAACTACATAGGAGGTTCGGCTTTGTAGTTCCGTCGTAGTGAAATGGAGACGGGCTTTCTCCTGTACGGGCTTAACTCAGCGCCAGTCAGGATCAATCCCTTCGACACGTTATCACTCTCCACTTTGTTGCGAGTGAACTACATAGAAGGTTCGGCTTTGTAGTTCCGTCGTAATGAAATGGAGACGGATTTTCTGCCCGATCCGAGCTAACGGAATGCTAACACTAAAGGATTAGTAATCCGTAGCCCTACTGTTTTAGGTTCACCGCGAAATTAGAACCAACAACAACGAGGATTACCAATGGATGTCAGTTTTCTGCAAATCGCACTAAAAGTCATCGGCGGACTGGGCATATTCCTTTTGGGAATGAAACATATGTCGGAAGGTCTACAGGCCGTATCCGGCGACCGCTTGCGCAAGATTATCAGCGTAGCCACCAACAACCGGTTTATGGGGGTTCTCATGGGCTTGCTGGTCACGATGCTGGTGCAATCGAGTTCCGTGACAACCGTGATGGTCGTCGGCTTCGTAAACTCCAGCATCATGACCCTGATGCAGGCCATTGGCGTGATTCTCGGCGCAAACATTGGCACCACCATCACCGGCTGGATCCTCGTACTCAACATCGGAAAATGGGGACTTCCCATTCTCGGAATCGCGGCCTTCTTCTTCCTGTTTTCTAAAAACGAACGGGTGCGCTACATCGGTATGACCATTATGGGAATCGGCATGGTTTTCTTTGGGCTTGAACTCATGAAAAACGGCTTCAAGCCGCTCCGCTCCCATGAAGAATTCAACGCCTGGTTCCAGGCCTTCCAGGCGACCTCGTATCTGGGCATCATCAAATGCGCCGCAGTCGGCTGCATCCTGACCATGATCGTGCAATCCTCCTCGGCGACATTGGGCATCACCATCGGCCTGGCCGCCATGGGCGTGATCGAGTTCAGGACGGCCGCCGCATTGGTTATGGGTGAAAACATTGGCACCACCGTCACCGCCCTGCTCGCCTCGATCGGAACCACGACCAATGCCAAACGGGCGGGCTATGCCCACTTTTTCTTCAATGTGATTGGTACGGCCTGGTTTATCGCTCTTTTCCCGATCGCCATCATAGGTTTATCCAATATCGTTGCATGGAAAACCGGGTTCAATCCACTGGAGATCAACATCGACTCCATGGACGAAACGAAATTTGCGCTGATTATTACGGCCGGCATCGCCCTCACCCACACCACCTTCAACGTGGCCAACGTGCTCATCTTCCTGCCTTTCGTTGGCCTACTCGCCAAACTCGTCACCAAATTGGCCCCCGAAAAGGAAACCAAGGAAGTCGGGCACCTCACCTATCTCGACGTGCGCATGCTCGACACCCCGTCGCTTGGCGTTATGCAGTCGCAGGGGCAGCTCGATTTCATGGCCGACAGCGTCGAAGACATGATGGGGCAGCTCAAGACCTGTCTGGAAGGAGAGTCCAGCACCAAACTCGAAGGCAAAATCTTCCACCGCGAAGAGATCCTCGACAACGTACAAAAGGAAATCTTCCTCTTCCTCAGCAACATGGTCTCGGGGCAGGTGCCCCACGATATCACTGGCAAGGCACACATGCAGATGCGTATTGCCGACGAATATGAATCGTTGAGCGACTACATCGTCAACGTCCTGAAGGGCAAAAAGAAAATGGAGCAAAACAACATGCAGCTCGAGGGCCCCGCACAGGAAAGGCTGCTTTCCCTGCATGATCGTGTGGCAACCTACATCGTCAGAGTGAACCAATATATGAAAGACGAAAACAAGGATCACCTCGCATGGGCAACCACCGAAGGCGCAGCCATCGGGGGACTCATGAAAGAGTCGCGCCGCGAACATCTGGCTCGCTTACAGCAAGAAGAGGTTTCTCCCTTCTTCAGTCTGGCCTATATCGACATGCTTAACTTCTACCGTCGCATGAAAGACCACGCACTCAATATTGCCGAGGTGGTCGCCGGTGAAAAATAGAGTGTGAGGCGTGATGAGTGAAACGTGAGGCGTGACCCAGAAAAATCACGTTTCACGCCTCGCTTTTCAAGTTTCAGCCTGAATCATTAGCGACATCTCGGGCAAAGGTGTAGTGCGGGGCTCTCTGCTTGCAGAGGGCGCGCCCCCTTCGGGAGGCACGCGCTACACCCACAGGGTGAAGAAAACACAGGATCGCTAATGATTGAGGTTTGCCTCTCCCTGCGGTCGTTGCTGTCGTTCCTCCAGCCTCGCTTCGCGTCAGGTTTCATATTCCTTTCCTCCTTCCCCTTCCCCCGGATTCTGCTAAATTCCCTGCGCAATTTTTCAATGGCAAAGGGAACCTATGATTCTGGATATTCTGTTCAAGGTGGTCGGCGGACTCGGTATTTTCCTGCTGGGCATGAAATACATGTCGGAAGGCATGCAGGCGGTTGCCGGAAGCCGGCTGCGCAAAATGATCAGCGCGGTGACGGACAACCGTGTCATGGCCTGCGCCATGGGAACGCTCATCACCGGGATCGTGCAATCGAGTTCGGTGACGACCGTGATGGTCGTCGGATTCGTAAACAGCGGCTTCATGACCCTGATGCAGGCGATCGGTGTAATTCTCGGCGCCAATATCGGCACGACTGTCACGGCATGGATCATCGCGCTCGAGATCGGAAAATTTGGGTTGCCGTTACTGGGCGTAGCCGCCTTCTTCTTTCTGTTTTCAAAAAGAGAGCGAATGCGCTATACGGCCCTGACGGTTCTTGGGTTGGGCATGGTGTTCTTCGGTCTCACCATCATGGGGGATGCTTTTGACACCCCGGAAGTTGAGAAATACTTAACGAACGTTTTTTCCGTAATGGATGCCACCACCCTTCCCGGCGTGCTGAAGTGCGCATTCCTGGGTTGCCTGGCCACCATGATCGTGCAGTCCTCCTCGGCAACGATCGGGATCACAATCATGCTGGCAAACAGCGGGATCATCGGGTTCGAAACAGCGGCGGGACTCGTGCTCGGCCTCAACATCGGCACCACGGTTACCGCCTTCCTCGCTTCGATCGGAACCTCCACCAACGCCAAGCGAGCGGCCTATGCGCATATTATTTTCAACGTGATCGGAACTCTCTGGCTGATCCCTTTCTTCTTTGCCTACATACGAGGAATCGATGCCATCTTTGTCCATCTGCAGGATTTCTTCGCAAACACGCAGGAGGACTGGAGCGACATAAAGGCAAAGATCGCTTTGGTGCATACCGGTTTCAACCTCATTAACGCCCTCATCTTCCTCCCGTTGATGAAGCCATTGGCGCGCCTCGTTGAAAAGCTCGTTCCCGAAAAGAAGGTGGCCGAAATCAACCGCCTCACCTATTTCGATATCCGCATGCTCGATACGCCGGCACTGGGCATCGTGCAGTCGAAAAAACAAATTCTATTCATGGCCGAGAGCGTCGAAAACATGGCCGATTGGCTCGGCGAAGTACTCGCCAGCGATGAGCAGATCGACGACCTTGAGCACAAGATTTTCCACTACGAAAACATTCTCGACAACGTACAAAAGGAAATCGTGGTTTTCCTCAGCAGCATGATGACCGGGCAGATTCCGCATGACGTCATGGAAGAGGCGCGGCGCGAAATGCGCATGGCGGATGAATACGAGAGCCTCAGCGACTACATCGTCAACGTTCTGAAGGGCCATATTAAACTGCGGGCCAATCAATTAAGCTACTCGGAAGAAGGCCGTCTGGAACTCATCAACCTGCACGGCAAGGTGGTTGAATACATCCGAATGGTCAACGCCGCCGAACGGGACGAAAACGCCGACATCCTCGGCAAGGCCCAGTCGGACAGCGAAATCATCACCCGCCAAATGAAAGAATACCGCAGTCTGCATCTCCAGCGATTGTCTGAAAGAAAAACCTCGCCGCTGAGCAGCCTGGTCTTTACCGACATGCTCAACAACTATCGCCGCATGAAAGACCACGCCCTCAACATTGCCGAGGTCATCGCCGGCGAAAAATAGGAGATGAGGCATGACGGGTGAGGCGTGATCCTAAAAAATGGGTCTTCCGCAAAATCTGTGGGTACATCGCAGGGGGATACAACCGCAGATGGGCGCAGATTGCTCGGATAAATGAAGAAATGGATACAATCGGGCTTTAAATCAGGGGTTGTCTTTCTGTATCAAAATATCATCTGGCTCTGAAGTACTGGATTTGCATGAATATTCCCCCTATTCGCGCCCATCCGCGCCATCCGCGGTCAAATTGCCTTGATGCTGCCCACGAATTCGGCGGAAGAGCTT
>DAOVNC010000043.1 GCA_030630445.1 Kiritimatiellales bacterium
AGACACGGAAAACTCATCGATGTGAAGCCGGCACTGAACAGCAATACGGCTTTTCTGATTTTCGAATTCAAGACCGAAGATGCCGCCGGGCAGAACATGGTTACGGTCGCAACGGAAAATATTTGCCGTTGGATTGCCGATGCCAGCCCGGTCAAACCCGCTGCCTGGTATGTTGAAGGCAACCTTTCGGGTGATAAGAAGGCAACTATGCTCTCGTTCCTGTCGCACCGTGGCCGCAAGGTGGTGGCGGAAGCCGTGCTGAACAAGGACGATGTCAAACGATTCCTGCATTCGTCCCCGGAAGCGATGGTCGAATATAGCCGAATCTCGACGCTGGGCGGAATACAAAGTGGTTCGATTGGCGTGCAAGGGCATTACGCCAATGCACTGGCCGCCATCTTCCTATGCTGTGGTCAGGATGTGGCCTGTCTTTCTGAAGCATCGGTCGGAATCACCACGATGCAGGTGGATAAGAACGGCAACCTCTACGTCTCGGTCAGCCTACCCAACCTGACGGTCGGCACGGTAGGAGGCGGAACGTTCCTGCCTGGTGCAAAGGACTGCTTGCGCATGCTGGGCTGCGAAGGGAATGGCCATGCCCGCAAGTTTGCGGAAATTTGTGCAGCCACCGTACTGGCGGGCGAAGTATCGATTATTGCGGCACTGGCCAGTGGTGACTTTGCCCGTGCCCACACCACCTTCAGGCATAAAAGTGAATAGCGAAAAAACCATCCCTAATGCGGATTTCAGCTTTGTGCGCTACGCCAACTGCTGGGAAGACCCTTGCTTGCTTGTCAAGGCATTGAAACCCTCGACGGGCAAACGCATATTGTCCATTGCATCCGCCGGAGACAACTCGCTCTCCCTGCTCGCCGCAGGTGCCGAAGTGGTAGCCGCCGATCTAAACCCCGCACAGCTCGCCTGCGCAGAATTGCGAAAGGAAGCAATTCGAGCATTGGATCAAAAAGAGTTCCTGCAATTTGCAGGCATTGCCGTTGCAGAAGATCGGAAGAAAACCTATCGAGGCATCCGCAATGCCCTGAACCGGGAAGCACAACGCTACTGGGATGTCCGCCCCGACGTGATTGCCAGCGGATTTATCCATGCTGGGAAATTTGAAAACTATTTCCGGTTGTTCCGCACCCGAATCATGCCGTTGATCCATCGGCAAGAAACCATCCAGCAACTCCTGCAAAAGAAAAGCATGGAAAAGCGCTACCATTTCTACCACCAGGTTTGGTGCAACCGTCGTTGGAAATGGCTCTTCCACCTCTTTTTCAGCAAGCGTGCAATGGGCAGGCTTGGCCGAGATCCTGAATTTTTCCGGCATGTGGAAGGCTCTGTTGCCGACAGGATTCTTGCCCGGACGGAGCATGCGCTGACCATCCTCGATACCAGCGCCAACCCCTACCTTCGCTATATCCTCACCGGCAACTTCGGAGCCACCCTGCCCCATTATCTTCAACCCAACAATTATGAAGCCATCCGACGCAACATCGACAACCTGACTCTTCGACATGGAGCAATCGATGCAGTTGCCGAGGAGCATGGTGTCGACAGTTTCGACGGATACAATCTTTCCGATATTTTTGAATACCTCTCGCCGGAACAATGCGCCGAGGTGTATGGACGCCTGCTCGCGGCGGCGCGTCCCAAGGCGAGGTTTGCCTATTGGAACATGCTGGTTCCCCGAAAATGCCCCAACAGCCTCGCCGACAGGATTGTATTTCTTGAAGACGAAGCACAATCATTATTCAGGGAGGACATGGCCTTTTTCTATAGCCGTTTTGTCGTGGAGGAAGTCCGATGAGTTTGCCCCTGCGCGAAATCCTTGGCGCAACCACGCTATTGATGCTTTTCCTTGCCGTCATCGGTTTCGGTGAATCCCTGATGCGAAAGGATCGGCTTGCAGCGGAAACTGCACGCAAATCCATCCATGTGGCTGGGGGGCTGGGTTGCCTGCTGTTCCCCTTTCTCGTTTCATCATGGATCACCGTTCTCGGTCTTGCGCTCGTGTTTTCCGCCATTCTCTACTTTGGCGAAAACCGAAAGGCATTGAAATCGCTAAGCTCAGTCGAGCGGCGAAGCTGTGGTTCATTGCTTTTCCCCATTGCAATCTTTGTTCTCTTCATTGTAAGCGAAGGACGACTCTGGCTCTATGTCTCATCCCTTCTTGTTCTTGTACTGGCAGACACCGCCGCCGCCATGGCAGGAACCCGTTTTGGCCATATATTCTATGAAACCGTGCCGGGGGAAAGGAAGTCGCTGGAAGGCACGCTCATGTTTGGTGTCGTTGGCTTTTTCTCCGTCTACCTATCCATGCTCGCCCTCTCCGATATCCCGCACCTGACCTGTATCTTAACCGCTTTGCTTATGGCCTTTCTGCTATCTGGATTGGAAGCCGTTTCGATCGGGGGAACCGACAACCTGTTCGTCCCTCTTGGAACCTGCTACCTCCTGCTGAAACTCCCCACAAAACCACAAGCCGAAATACTATTCCAGTGCCTGAGTTTTGTCGGAATATCTATTGGTATTTTCATCGCCAACAAACGCCATGCGACCTTGCGAACGCGGCCCTTGATCATCTTCATTCTGGCCAGTTTTGCGGCATGGGCACTTGGATCGGCCGATTGGATGATTCCAGTCATCGTGGGATTCATCGTCTACAACCAGACCTGTTCATCCTGTGACCGACTCCCTTCCGATCTTACCGCACGAGTGCTGCTACGCCCGATGTATCCCCCTCTTTTCATCTTGTTTGCGGCTAACGCCACATTGGAATTCGGTTTTTGGTTTGCTCCCTTTGTTGTTGCAACGGCAACCACGACCTCGCTTTGCGTGGCAAGCCGCTACCGGCGGGAACTTCACCTTCAGCGTTTGAATGGAGCAAGGCTCATGGCGGCGATCATTCTTCCAATCACGCTCTCCCTGTTGCTATGCCTTCCTATCCAAGGCAAGGCTGTATGGGCAACATTCCCCATAGCGATACCGCTGTGTGCAGCCACAACGCTGGTCTACATCCGCTATAAGAAATCCAGCACCGTGGGTTTCCCATGGAGTTATGCCATCACCTTCTATTCCAGCGCGGCCGCCCTGATCTATGCAGGGCTTCAGCGCATCGGCTTTGCCCAACCCTTGGAACCCTCGACCTGGATGGAGGTATTCCGATGAAAATAACCGTTGAAAAGGTTCGAGACCAGAATGCGCTCCAAACCTTGGAAAAAGCGGTCTACGCCAACGATCCTTTCCACATTCCCGCTCGACCGCATATTCCAACGGATGCCGCCTGTTTCGCGGTCTACGAGAACCACCAACCGGTCGCCTGTTGCTGCGCCCAGTCGCAAACCGGAAATCCTTCCCTTGGAACCATAGGTTGCTTCCAAAGCCTGGAAAAACCGAATGCAGCAAAGGCCTTGCTGGAAGCCGCCACCCAATGGTTGGAAAAGCGAGGTGCAGAGCGAATTGTCGCACCTATGGATGGAGACACGTGGCATCCCTATCGCCTCAACACCGGACCGTTCGATACCCCGCCCTTTATCAAAGAACCGTGGAACCCGCCCTACTACCCCGCCTTGTTGGAGGCCGCTGGTTTTTCCGTGGTCGAAACCTACGACAGCTACATTATCGACGATCCGGCCTTGGCGGCATCCAACCAGAAAAAGTTCCACGCACGCTGCACAAAAAACGGGTATGTATTCGAGCCGATCACCGCAAAGAACTATGAGGCAATCCTCCCGTTGATCCATGACCTTTCCTGCCGAATCTTTAGCGACAACACGCTATACACACCCATCGACCTCGACGAATTCAAGCGCATGTACATGCCCGCAAAACCGCTGCTGAAAACCGGGCTATCGTGGATGGCGCATGCACCCGACAAAAGCCCGGCAGGTTATATCTTCACTTTCCCCGACTACGCCGATGCGCTGCGGGCAATGAATGGAAAAACCAACCTGCCTGCCAAAATCCGTTTCCTGATGAATAAAAGAAAAGCCACACGTACCTGCATCAAAACATTGGGAGTTGTTCCTGAAAAACAGGGATCCGGCCTGACCGCCGCGTTGACCTACCTGTCCTACAAAAACAGCGTCGAACTAGGGTATGGCCAAACCCTCATGTGCCTGATGCACAGCTCAAACGACTCCCGCCGATTCGGCGGCAAGGCCGACCGCCCTTTCCGATCCTATGCCCTCTACGAGTTTGTTAAATGACCCCGTCTCCAGCCCATAACACTACCTCGCTGCTCGATGAAGCCGCCGCCCGACATCCCGACCGCCCAGCACTGGTCTTTGGCGAAGAGGACATCACGTTCAACCAACTGCTGAGAAAGGTGAAGCAATGCGCAAACCTCCTCAAGAGCCATGGGCTAAACCCCGGTGAACGCGTCATCATCATGATCCCCATGTCGCCTGAACTATACATTTCCATGCTGGCCATCATCCGTTGCGGAGCCGTCGCCGTTTTTGTTGATCCGTGGATTCCGATGCGGCAGATTGCAGCCTTCTCCGCCTTCGCTTCGCCCAGCGGTTTCATCGGCATTCCCAAGAGCCACCTGTTGCGGCTGCTGAGCCCCAAGCTGGCGCGCGTGCGAATCAGCGCATCCACCGGCTCGGTGGCTTTTGGCATCCCGGCCCGATTTTCCATGAAGGCCCTCGCAGACCAGCCAGCCGACATGGAACCCGCAGCGGTATCGCCGAATGATCCCGCCCTGATCACCTTCACCAGCGGATCAAGCGGAATCCCCAAAGGCGCCAACCGGACGCATGGATTCCTGAAAGCCCAGCACGAAGCCCTCTGCCACGAACTCGATTATCGCGACGACGACATCGACATGCCCATGTTCCCCGTCTTTGCGCTACGCAACCTTGCCGCCGGAATCACCTCCGTTATTCCAGAAATGGATTTCCGCAACGTGGCCGAAGTCGACCCCTGCATAATCAACCGACAGATTCAGGAGAATGGCGTAACACTTGTTACCGCCTCGCCGCCATTCATCGACCAGCTGGCCAATCTGGAACAACCCCCTTCGCTACGGAAAATCCTTACGGGAGGAGCTCCGGTCACCGCAAAGCAATTGAATCAATGGCATACCGCCTTCCCTTCCTCCGAAATCGATATCATCTATGGATCGACCGAGGCCGAACCCGTTGCCCACCTTTCCAGCCATGAAAGGCTGGAATCCGAAGATGCGGAAGGATTCTGTTGCGGAAAGCCAACGTCCCTCCTCAAAACGCGCATTATCGAAATACGCAAAGATAAAGTGTCGCCCGAAGAGCTCGATGCCCTGACCCTTCCGCAGGGAGCAACCGGTGAACTCCTTGTTTCCGGGAAACATGTTTGCCGCGACTACTTCAACAATCCCGAAGCCGTACAGGAAAACAAGATTACCGAGAAGGAAGGAACCTGCTGGCACCGCATGGGCGACACGGGGTATTTCGATGTAGACGGCCGCTTTTTCCTGACCGGGCGCGTCCACTCCACCATTGTCCGCAACGGGAAAGTGCTGCACGCGCAGATGGTGGAGGCCGAAGTGGAGAAGCAGCTCCCCACCGCCATAAAAGTGGCCGCACTGGAAGAAGACGGCCAACTCGTCATCGTCGTTCAAGGCAAACCCGCAGACCACCAAATTGATGCCGATCGGATCATTTTCACGGATCAACCCCTGCCCCTCGATCCTCGCCATAATTCAAAAATCGATTATTCCAAACTCCGAAAACGGATTAAGACGGAGCGCTATAAATGAAACCTCTCGAACTGACTCTTGAATCCCCGTTCCCGAAACGACTCAACGCCTTCATCAAGGAACGGTTCCCCCTGCCCAACCATATCTGCATGGTCATCATCTATTTCCTGGCCAACCAGTTTTTAGCGCAGGTACTGGGCAATCCCGGGCAGCCATTAAGGATTGGGTGGTTCACTCTACTAGGCACCCTTTTCCTGTTCTGCATTTTTTTCCACCTGCGCGTATTCGATGAGCACAAGGATTATTCCGACGATTGCCGCCACTATCCCGACCGCATCCTATCGCGCGGACTTATCACCCTGACGCACCTCAAGATCCTTGGCGGCGTTGCCATTGCTCTTGAACTACTTTGCTCGGCCATCAGTGGCTGGCCAGCCGTGGTTGCGGTTGTCGCAACGGTCTTCTTTTCCTGGATCATGCTGCACGAGTTCTTTGTCCGGGCCTGGTTGCGCGCCCATTTCATCATCTACGCCATCTCGCACATGCTCATCATGCCGATGATGACCGCCACCATATTCAGCTTCACCATGCGCCGCCCGTTCTGGGAAGCCCCATGGTTGTTCTGGGCCTATGCCGCCGCCGACTTCTTCGCCTTCGCCAACTGGGAAATATCGCGGAAAATCCGCCTGCCCGAAGACGAGATCGAAGGTGTTTCGAGCTACTCGAAGGAGTTCGGCATGTTTGCCGCGGGGTACGTCGTGCTTGGATTGCGCATCCTCAATACCGTGCTGGCTTGGATCGTCGGCATCTATCTGGAACTCGGCACATTCTACTATGCCGGCCTGATTGTCCTCTTCCTCGTCACCCTCTTTGGCCTTCTCCGCTTCCGCCTCGATCCGACGCGCAAAACCGCGAAGAACCTGGAAGCCTACGGCGGTGGATATATCATTCTGTTCTATTTCATTCTCGCGGCGGAACTCTTCCGCACCCACGGCGTAACCTTCGGAGGTTCCTTTTGAAGCATCTGTTCAATCCAAATCATGACGTGAAAGAACTTCCGGACATTGGAGGAAAAGGACTCAATCTCTACCGGCTCCAACAAAAGCATTCCGTCCCCGACTGGATCGCGCTTCCAACCTCCGGATTTTTCCAATGCCTGAAAACCAACGGGCTTGGCAAATCCATCAAAAACAAACTGGAGAACCCCTCCGATAAAACCGCCGACGAAATCCAGCGACTCATCCTTTCCGCCGACCTCCCTCCCGAATTGGCAGGCGAACTGGAAAAATCTTTTGCAGATGATTTCGTATCCGTTCGCTCCTCTTCATCCGACGAAGACGGCTCCGAGCACTCCTTTGCCGGCATCCACGAAAGCTACCTCTATGTGAAAGGGGCAACCTCGATCGCCGACCACATCCGCAAGGTCTGGGCATCCGGCTATCAGGAACGCGCGCTGCTCTACCGCAAGGAAAACGGATTGCCGCTGCATCCCGTCCCCATGGCCGTCATCATCCAGCAAATGGTCGACGCCCAAACCAGCGGCGTGGTCTTCACCGCCGACCCCGCCACACAAAATCCGCACAACATGGTGATCTCCACGCTCTACGGACTGGGTGAAGGATTGGTGAGTGCAGGACTCGAAGCCGACCACATTGAATACAACAAGCGATCCGGCGAATTCAACAAGACCATCGCAACAAAAGAAACCCGCTATGCCCTCGACACCGAAAGCGGCGCAGGCATTCGCGAGATTCCTGTTGATACCGACATGCAGGAAAAACCGGCGCTATCGGAACATCAACTAAAACAACTGGCCGAAACCGCTCTGGCCATCGAGCAAAGCTATCGTCGGCCGCAAGATATCGAATTTTGCTTCGACGCATCCGGCAAACTGTTCATCCTCCAGACCCGCGACATCACCACCGTCGAAGAATACGGCCCCGCCGCCACAAACCTGCAGGTCTGGGACAACTCCAACATTATCGAGAGCTATTCCGGCGTCACCTCCCCCATGACCTTCAGCTTTATCCGCAACGCCTACGCCGTCGTCTACAACTGCTTCTCCGAGGTCATGGGCATCCCGCAAAAAACCATCCAGGAAAACCAAGGCGTCTACCGCAACATGCTCGGTCTGTTCGAAGGGCAGGTCTACTACAACCTCCAAAACTGGTATCGCCTCATCCAGCAGTTCCCCGGCTATGAATACAACAAGGCCTACATGGAATCCATGATGGGCGTAAAGGACATAGCCGACAGCGGCGATGAACAACACAAGGCCGGAGCCTTCCGCCGTTACTTTATCGAGCTTCCCAAACTGCTCGGGCTGGCCACCCGCATGCTCCACCGCTTCATGACCCTGCACCGATTGGTTCCCGCCTTCAACAAGCATTTCGACCACTACTACAACCAATGGGAAGCCCTCGACTTCAACGAACTTCCTCCCCACGAGCTGATGCAGATCTACCATGACATGGAAAAACATCTGCTCCGCAACTGGAAGACCCCCATCATCAACGATTTCTATGTAATGGTTTTCTACGGAACCCTCAAAGGGTGCTGCAAGAAATGGTGCGACGACGAAAACGGCACGCTCCAAAACAACCTCATTTGCGGAGAGGGCGACATCGCAAGCACCGAGCCCACCCGCATTCTTATGCGACTGGCCGCCGACATTAAGACCAAACCAGACATTGAAAAGCTGTTCCTCAACCTCTCCCCCGAAAAACTTCTCGCCACGATCCCGCAGCAACACAAGGAGGTCTCCGATGCCGTTGCAGACTATCTCAACCAATACGGCTTCCGCTGCATGAACGAACTTAAGCTCGAAGAACCCTCCCTGCACGAAACCCCCGAATTCGTCTATCAAATGATCGCCAACTATGTGCGCATGGACAGCGACCTGCTCGACCTCGCCGCCATGAATGCACGGGAAAAGAAAATTCGAACCGAAGCCGAACAGCAGGCCTTCGCCAACCTATCCGGCATAAAGAAAGGTATTTTCCGCTTCGCATTGAAACATGCCCGCCGCGGTGTGAAGAACCGCGAAAACATGCGCTTCGCCCGCACCAAGATCTATGGCCTGCTGCGGCAACTCCTCAATTCCGTTGGAACAACCTTCACCCGCGAAAAAATTCTTGATGATCCTGCCGATATCTACCATCTCACCATTGATGAAGTCTGGGACTACGTCAAAGGAACCGCCGTTACCACCAACCTGCGCGGACTCGTTTCCCTCCGCAAAACCGAGTTCAACAGCTATCGGGAATCGGACACCCCGCCGGACGACCATTTTGAAACCTATGGAATGGCCTATCATCGCAACCGTTTCCAAAACCCCGAAAGCGCGCTCGAAACCGAATTGGAAGACGGGACGCTGCGCGGCATCGGATGCTCCCCTGGAACCGTCGACGGCATCGCCCGCATCATCCATTCTCCGCGCGACGATGTCAGTTTGAACGGTGAAATACTCGTAGCCGCCCGCACCGATCCCGGTTGGGTTCCGCTCTATCCTTCTGTTTCCGGCATTCTCATTGAGCGCGGCAGCATCCTCTCCCATTCCGCCATCGTTGCCCGCGAAATGGGCATTCCCGCCATCGTCGGAATTCCCAACCTTTTGCAGTCCATTCAGGATGGACAACAAATCTACATGGACGCATCGACCGGACTAGTATCCGTATCAGGAGCATCAAATTATTTGCTCTTCGAAAAGAAATAGATTGGAATTCCGTATTCATGGCGGCAACACGATAATTACGAACTAAATGAGGTGTGAAATGGAAGCGGTCATATTATTTCTGGGGTTGATTTTTCTTGTGGCGCCGATCCTGTCGATCATCGCCCTTATCAAGGCTACGGGCGCAGAGAAAACTGCGCGAACAAACAAACAGCGGCTGGAGTTTCTTTACCACACCCTTGAGGAACATATGCTCGCATCCATGGAGGAGGCCGTTGCAGTGCCGAAACCCGAGCCAAAGGCAACGGTTGCCCCTGTTAGTGCCCCTCCTCCTTTACCGATGGAGCCTGAAATGAAAGTTGCTCCGCCATCCCCGCCGACTGTACGGCCAACCCCTGCCCCACGTCCTCGAAAGAATCTTGAAGAAGCGTTGGGTGGAAAGATTGCCGGCTTGATTGGAGTGATGATTTTGGTGGCGGGAATCGCGTTTCTGGTGGGTAGCCCAGGGATTGCGTGGCCTTCTCCAATTTTCAAAATCTTGATGGGCCTGGCGTTTGGCGGAGTCCTGCTGACGGGCGGCCATATCGCGGACAGGAATGCGAGCGGTAAGTATATCCAGCTGGCGCGAACGATGACGGGCGGAGGCGGCGGACTTTTCTATTTCTGCATTTTCGCGGCCTACAGCCTGTATCATTTGAGCAGTCCGTTTTTAACGGCGGTTGGCCTGACCGCAAGTGCTGCACTGCTCCTGTTCCTATCGTTGGTATACAATAGCCAGATTGTGGCAACGCTCGGCATACTGGGCGCATTCATCACACCGCTGTTGGTGGGCGGCGACATCGACCAAGGCGCATTCCCGCTTGCCTACATTGCGCTGATCAATCTCCCCGTCATGTTTCTGGGCATTAAGAAAAACTGGCAAGTGCTGTATAACAGCGCCTATGGGTTCACCCTGTTCTACTTCTTCTACTGGATGCTCAGCTTCAACTCCGTTGGATGGCTTGTTCCCTTGGTTGCCACAGCGGTTTACTTTGCGGAATTCATCACACTTAGCCTGTTGATTCTTTGGAAACACGACGGGCGTGAAAACACTAAGATCAATGTTGCCCGTATTGTTGCTTCGAC
The DNA here is from genome assembly GCA_030630445.1 of Kiritimatiellales bacterium. GTDB lineage: Bacteria > Verrucomicrobiota > Kiritimatiellia > Kiritimatiellales > Pontiellaceae > Pontiella. The sequence goes on from DAOVNC010000043.1 coordinate 10,482, forward strand.
ACTGTTCCTTTTCTGCAGCTTGTATCTTATCGATGCAGGGCTATGGATTTGCCTTGCCTGCGTGAGTGTGGTTTTTGCTGCGCTTTGCAAGCTCTCATGGAAATGGTTGCCGGAATATATCAACGAAACCCTTTGCATTATTCTCTGCGGCATTGCCTCGGTCGCCCTGCTCATTCTTGAGGCAGCGAGCGGAGGATACATAGGATTGCTCTGGTGCGCCGAGGCCGTGGTGGTCGCCTGGTTTTTCCGGAAGCCAGCGCCGCTCAAGATCAAGGTTGGTAGCATCCTGCTCTGCGGCATGGGCAGTCTGGCCTTGGGATTACAAATGGTCGACGACCAAACCATTGATCCCGCGTGGTTCAATTCGGAAACACTGTTCATTATGGCCGGAGCGCTGTTGATCGGAACGTGCCATTGGATCGTGCGCCGTGGCGGCAAGCTGTTGCAGATGGTATCCTTTGCCCTGATCCTGCTTGCGGCATATAAGGACATCTTTGATTTCAACAGCACCGACGTGGTTCCATGGATCATCGCAACAATGGTTTTTACCGGTGCCTCCCTGTTTATCAGACGGTGGCAACCCCGGCTTGCGGAGGAAACCCTGCACTTTGCCCTCTCGGCGATTCTCTGTTTCGCCATCTATCTCCACATGCAACTCGACGGACTTTGGATCAGTGTTGCCTGGAGTATGCTTGGAATTGGAACAGCCCTATTCGCACTGAAGACACAATCGAAGGAAATCCAGAACAGCGCCATCGTCATTGGATTTGCCGGGTTGTTGCACGCCACCCTGCAACCCATTCTAAACGACGCCAACTTGATCCTCGTGAATCCACATACCCTTTGCGGATTGTTCACCGCCCTAGCCATCGGATTCCAAGCCAAGCTGCACGGCCGGATAGACGCGGAGGATCAGGCCAATATCCGCACTCGCCTGCTTTGGTTCACTTGCATCGGCGCGGTTCTTGCCATTGCCTATCGCAATATTTTCACGGCGATGCCATCCGACCATCCCATGCCCTGGTTGCTGACGTCGGCCATTACCCTGTTCATCGGAAACATGGTCAACTGGATGCTGGACAACGACCGGACGTTGCAACAAGCTGGACGCCTACTCATTGCCGCCGTCCCCATAAAAATCCTGTTGTTCGATATTGGCGTTCCATGGATCAATGGCGATATTACGCCCTCCCTCACCTCAATCATCCTTTGGATGCAACTGGCCATGCTCGGCGAAATCCTTTGGTTTACTAGCCGGATCAAGGAATGCCCGCAAAGACTCGCCAACTATCTATCGCTCGCACCACTCGTTGCTGGCATTGCCGCCGTTTCCGTTGCCATTGGCGAATCCAGCAGTACATGGAGCTGGGCCATCGTATCGCTTTGGTGGGGCATATCGGGGCTGGCGATGACCATCTATGGATTTGTGCGCAGAAGCAAACTTCACCGCCACTTCGCCCTGATCCTTTTTGCGGGCACCATTGCCAAAGTACTGCTGATCGACTGCAGTGTCTTACAGGCTGGAGCACGCGTGATGATATTTATCGGCGTTGGACTTCTGCTGCTCGTTCTTTCATTCATCTATCAAAAGGTTTCCGAAAGGCTCCTTTAACCAAAAATGCTCCACAGGAAAAACTATGAAACACATTGAGACAGATGGGCAACTTCCGCTAACAACGTTTAGAAAGATTTCGCTGGGGAACTGGCGACACCCGCGCGATCCACAGACCTATGCCGAGGTGGAGCTGAACATTGAACCCGCATTGCTCTTTCTCAAAGCTCAACAGCAGGATCGACCTTTATCCATCACGCATTTAATAACCAAGATTCTGTGCGACTGCTTTGTACGTCAACCCGATATGAATAGCGTGATTCTCCGAGGTAAGTTGTATCGTCGCAAGGAGATATCCGCCTTTATCTCAACCTTGTTGAAACACAAAAAAGGAGCCGACCTGAGCGGGTTTTCCATTCGCAATATCGGCCAGCTTTCATTGCATGAGGTAGCCGACATCTGCGAATCCGAAGTTAAACGGTTACGACGTGGTGACGATCTGGAGTTCCATGCGCTGGATAAAAACATGAGTCGAATCCCCATGTCGTTAGTTACTCCGCTCTTTCGGGTTCTCGATTTCTTCAAGTATACTCTTAATATGGCAACGACGACGCCCGGCATGCAGCCCGACCGATTCGGCTCCGTGATCATCACAAACATTGGTGCACTCGGATTGAAAAGTGCTTTTACACCGCTCACTCCAGTTGCACGTACCCCCTTTCTGGCGACCGTTGGAAAACCCTTCGAAGGAGTGGTTGCAGCGGATGGCATACCGACCGTTCAGCAGCGCATAAAAATTGGATTCACCTTCGACCACCGGCATATCGATGGCTTTCATGGCGCCAAGATGCTTCGTCATTTCGCCAAGGTATTCGAGTCGCCCGAAAAATATTCCGAAATCTTCACGGCATCCACTCATCATAAAGGAGGTATGGAACCATGAGAAAAGTATCGGCCAAACACACGCAGTGGCTAAAGAGCCGAGCGTTTCGCACTGGAGGCCACACGCAGCACCAACTGTTGGGTAAACGTCCGCATTCTCGACGGAAAAGCGGTGATCGAGGATGTCTTTGCCGAAGGGCAAGCGCTCCGCGATTTGGCGGCGGAAAAAGAGTAGATATTGACCTTGCCAACCATAGGGGGTTTAACTATCTTCTGCATCTCTTTTGAGCAAAATGGCTGTGTAGCTCAGTTGGCAGAGCAGCGGAATCATAATCCGCTTGTCGGTGGTTCAAGTCCACTCACAGCCACCATTTTAATCCCTCTACCTTAACGGTTTAGGGATTTTTTGTATCTGCACAAAATCACCAGAACCCCAAATTGTGGCTAAATTGTGGCTAAAATAGATTGCAAAGCAGACATGACCGGACAACATTGTTGCCACAGGTAGACAAGACAGCACTGAGGGTCAAATCATGGCAAACAAAGGCAGGAATCGATCAGGGTCTCTATATCGGAGATGGCAGAATAAGGAATACCCCATTGATGATAAAGCCACTCAGGGCAAGGGTGTCATTTGGTTGCGCTACATGCTCAACGGAAAAACACACAAGACCTCGCTCAAAACCGCTGCTACTGAAGAGGCAAAGCAGAAGCAAAAGGAACTCATGGCTCCCTTGGTCTATGCTGATGAAAAGACGGCCCTCGATCAATTGGCCCTGAAAGCCCGCCAAGCCAGTGAAAAACTAGACGAGACACTGGAGAAACAAAACCCCCCGCTATCCATTGCCGATACATGGCAGTCGTATGCCGAAAGTCATGAACGCCCTGACAGCGGAGCAAGAACGCTTAAGGATTATAAATCCCATTGGAAACATTTCACCGAATGGCTTAAAGCTACGCATCCCGATATTCTTCTTCTGAAAAACCTGACCACCACTATCGCATCCGGCTATGCCTCGTTCCTTACGAAAGAAAAGTTCAGCCCGAACACATACAACAAACGAATCAGCTTTCTCCGCTTACTATGCGCAACCCTGGCCGAACCCGCCCGCCTCGGCTCAAATCCATTTGAAAAAATAAGGAGCAAAAAGCTGAAGCCCGACTCCAAGCGGGAACTCTCACAGGAGGAGCTGAAAACTGTGCTAGAGACCGCCACTGGTGATCTCCAAACACTTTTATATATTGGCACCTTCACAGGAATGCGGCTCGGTGATTGCGCAACTCTGATGTGGAACGAAGTGGACTTGGGA
>DAOVNC010000417.1 GCA_030630445.1 Kiritimatiellales bacterium
GGCCTACTTTGCGGAAATCCCGGCGGTGCTCATCGAGGTTCAGCGGGCCGGGCCTTCGACCGGCATGCCGACGCGCACGCAGCAGTCCGATGTACTCGCGACCGCCTATGCCTCGCACGGCGACACCCGGCATATCTGCCTCTACCCCTCCACTCCGAAGGAATGCTTCGAACTGACCGCCACCGCGTTCGATCTGGCCGAACGCTTCCAGACGCCGGTCATCGTTCTTTCCGACCTCGATCTAGGCATGAACGACAACATATCCGACCCGCTGGAATGGGACGATACGCGCACCTACGACCGCGGCAAGGTCCTAACCGAGGCGGATCTTGAAAACATGGAGGAGCGGTTTGGCCGCTACCACGATGCAGACGGCGACGGCATTCCCTTCCGCACCTGTCCGGGCACCCATCCCACCAAGGGGTCCTTCTTCACGCGCGGCACCTCGAAGGACGAATATGCGGTCTATACCGAGTCGGGCGAAAAATATGTCGCCAACATGGAGCGGTTGATGAAGAAATGGGAAACCGCGCGCAAACAGGTTCCGCCCCCGGTGATCCGCCAGACCGACAAACCCTGCACGGTCGGCGTCATTCACTATGGAACCAGCGAGGCCTCGACGCTGGAAGCCCTCCACCACCTCGAAGCCCTGCACGGCATCTCGCTCGACAGCCTCGGCATCAAGGCATTTCCCTTCACTGAAGAGATCGCAGGCTTCATCGAACAGCACGACTATCTCTTCGTGGTGGAACAAAACCGCGATGCGCAAATGCGCGAACTGCTGATCAGTGAATTCGATTTCAATCCCGAAAAACTGATCCCCGTGCTGCACTACGACGGCAGCCCGATTACCGCCCGTTTCATCCGCCACCAAATCCGCGACTGGATCCTGCGCACCACCACCTCGCCGCGTAGAAGAACCAGGATCAATTAGGCAAAATGATTATGGGCAAAATAATTTCCAGATACTGGATCCATCCGGCCGAAGGCTTCTCGCCTGCGATACAATCTCGCATCACGTTTCACGAATCACGCATCAGGAATGAACCATGAGCTACGAAATCCCCGCCTTCCGCCACCCGAACCTACCCACCAACAAACTGGGCTTCACGACCAAGGACTACGAAGGTGCCGTGTCGACGCTCTGCGCCGGATGCGGACACGATTCCATCAGCGCCGCCATCATCGAAGCCTGTTTCGAGATGTCCATCCCGCCCCACCGCGTCGCCAAGCTCTCCGGCATAGGCTGCTCCTCGAAAACCCCCACCTATTTCCTCGGCAACTCGCACGGATTCAACACCGTGCATGGCCGCATGCCCTCCGTCGCCACCGGGGCGAACATGGCCAACCGCGACCTGCTCTACATTGGTGTTTCGGGCGATGGCGACACCGCCTCCATCGGTATGGGGCAGTTTGTCCACATCGTGCGGCGCAACGTCAACATGGTCTATATCTGCGAAAACAACGGGGTCTATGGACTGACCAAGGGACAGGATTCCGCCACGACCGACATTGGTTCAACCAGCAAAAAAGGCGAACCCAACGCCCTCGAACCCATCGACCTCTGCGCCATCGCCCTCCAGCTCGGCGCCACCTTCGTGGCCAATAGTTTTTCCGGCGACAAAAAACAACTCGTCCCCATCATCCAAGCCGCCATCGTCCACAAGGGCTTCGCCTTCATCAACGTTATTTCGCCCTGCGTCACCTTCAACAATGTTCCCGGATCGACCAAGGCCTACGACTATATCCGCCAGCACATGGCCTCCACCAACACCGTCGACTATGTCCCGCATGCCGAAGAAATCACCACCGAGTATGAGGAAGGTACCGACGAGCTCGTCACCATGCACGACGGTTCCGTCATCAACTTGCACAAGATCGACCCCAAGCTCGACATCCACAGCCGCCGCTCCGCGCTGTCGTTGATGCAGGAATACAAAGCCGAAGACAAAGTGCTCACGGGACTGCTCTTCATCGATTCCGACTCGCAGGAGATTCACGAAACCATGAACACCACCGACACCCCCCTGCGCGAACTGACCGAAAAGCAACTTTGCCCCGGCACCGCCAAGCTGGATGCGATCAACCAGCTCCTTCGCTAACCCGGCCCCGCGAACAATCCAGAGTCGCATCCCCTCTCTCCCGCGACCACGTTATCCGTGAATGAGACTCGCGTGGTACGTCCCCGAAACGGGGGTGCTTGCCGGTGGATTTTCCACAACACCAATATCAAAGGACTGAAGTAACCCCAGTTTGGCCCAACTCAAGCAACTGCGTAAGAGCATTCGCACCCTATGTCATATGGTTAAATTTTCATTTTTTCTTATACACAACGTCCAAGCTCACTTTCGGTGCCTTGCGCTTTGATCTGAAAATCGGACATTGTTCACCGTAAAGAGGAGTGCTTGGGTACGCCCGTCATGGGCGCAAACTAATGGGGTTGAAGTCCCCTGCGCGTAGCCCGGCATACGTTTAATCTCTTTCATGAGATGGAACGTTAGCTAAAGCGCTAGACGAAATCAACCGCGATTCCGCGAGGAATGGTGGAGAGGAAGATGGAGTTCAAGATTGTGAGCCGACGAACAGAAATCGCATATAAGGCTAAGGAGGCGGATGAGCGTGCCCAGCATCGCGAAGTCCAGGGCTGTGCCTCTATGGTAAATGCGGCGGTTGTGCAATTGGAGTTTGCGTTCTTATCCGGGGAGACCTGCCACACATGCGCTTCAGAAACGGAGAGCGTCGGGGTCAGCAATGATGTCGATGATGGGGCAGGAGTCAGCAGAAGGCATAGTACCGCCGCCTTGGCGGGAAGGCCTGAACGTAAGGAGCGGGGAAGCCCCCGTCGTGGTTTGGAACCTTCGATGATGCCGTATGGCGGAGAAGATGTATCCGGCACGGCGGACAACGCAGACCCGCATGATGAACTATTGGAGCAGGTGCTCGACCGGGAGAACATGCGCAAGGCATGGGCGCGGGTGAAGGCAAACAAGGGCGCGGCAGGCGTGGACGGCATGTCCATTTCCAAAGCATCCGGGTTTATCCGCCA
>DAOVNC010000131.1 GCA_030630445.1 Kiritimatiellales bacterium
CGGTCGTGCGCCAGGTGAGTGCATTGACCGCCACGATGTAGCAAAGCCATTGCGGAGCGAAGGTATAAAGCTGGAACGGCTCGAACCACGCCTGCCGCGTCCAGGCCAAGAGCCAGAAAAAACCGCCGAGTCCAACGGAAAGCCAGCCCCACCATGGGACGGGGCGGGCAACGCCTCCCTTCGGGTGGGCGTTCCTGCACCGGTAGGTTTTAAGCAGGAACGGCAGCACCGTTGCAAGAATGATGATGGCCAATCCAATAAACACCGGCCACGAAAACGGGGCGTGTTCGATGTATTGCGTGCGCGGCGGAAATTCAAGGTAGGCGGCAACGTTGTGCCCCGCCACCCACACGCCGGCGAGCGGCAGGCCAAGCAGCATGGCGGCAAGAAGCACGATGCGCAGTACGGTTTTCATTCAGCAACCTCCTTCGATTGTCAACATACAGATTTCGGGCGGGCAGTTGAAGCGCACTCCGCAGGATGTTCCAACGCCGCTGCTGATATGCAGCAGGCGGTCGTTCCATCGGTAGTGTCCGTGGATGTAGCGCCGGTCGCGCACGGGAAGAACCGGGGTGCCCAGACCGGGGATCGAAACCTGTCCGCCGTGGGTGTGCCCGCTGAGCATGATGTCCCAGCTCTGGTTCGCGATCTGGTTTTTGGTGTCGGGATTGTGCGCCATGACGAGCCGGGGCATCACCTCCGCCGGGGGCAGGTTGCGAAATGCTTCTTCGGTCTGCATTGTGCCGGACTTGAGGTCGTCGAGCCCCACGAGAACGAAGGGGCGCCCGCCCATCCGCAAGGCCCGGTGACTGTTGCGCAGTACCTCGACCCCGCTTTCGGAAAGCAGGTCGGCGACCTCCGAGGGATCGGCCAACCCGCCAATCCGCTTCGCCCACGTTCCTCCGTCGTGGTTGCCGAGGCAGGCAAAAACCGGCGCCGCACTGGCCACCCGGCGGAAGAGCGCGCGGTATCCCTTGGCATTGAAGACGTGGCGGTTGATGAAGTCGCCGGTCATGCAGACGAGGTCGGGATTTAGACGCAGCCCTTTCATCAGAGACTGCTCGACAAACTCGAACGTCTGGCGGTTCCCGATGTGCAGGTCGGACACGTGCAGGATGCGGAGGCCTCCCGGATGGATTTTGCCGAGGAGGAGCTTGCGCTGCCGGATGGCGAGCCAGTAAGGCTCGACGCTGCAATACATCATCCCCCCGGCCGCACCCAGCAGGGTGGTGGCGGCTGTTTTAAGCAGAATGCGGCGTTTCACTAGATTTCCTCCAATCTATTTTGGGTGGCCAACCACCCGGAGTGCGCTGCGGTAGGCCGTTGCACGATAGGATTTTGCTTAGTGGTTTTTGAAAGAACGCTTTCTAATAGTGGGGTCATGAGGTTCAACCTTTTTAACTGGACGATGAGGTTCCAGAGCGGCTCGAATTTTTTCCAACCACTCGCGTAAAAGAAGTGCTTCAACTGATGCTTTGCAGAACCGTGGAACAAGCTCGCACGAACAATCGAGTTCCACGAATAGAAGTCGCCGTAGGCTTGGTCATAGCCCTTTTGGAGCTCCTGGACAGTCATTCCCCTTGGTTGAAACGTTACATGCCGAGTGTCGAAATGATCCCAGTTTCCGGAGGTCAATCGACCCGCCCTTTTTATTTCACCATAAAATGCGGTTCCCGGATAGGGGGTGGCGATATGGAAGGTTGAGGTAGTGATTCCCCTGGCAACGGCCCAATCCACGGTTCGCTGGAAAACCGAGGGATCGTCGCCATCAAGGCCAAACACAAAGCTCCCGTTGATCATGATTCCAAGATCGTGCAGCCTCTCGATGGCCCGCTCGTAGTCCCGCCCCGAATTCTGTTGCTTGTTGCTTTGTTTCAGGCTTTCCGGGTTCAGGCTCTCGAACCCCACGAAAAGACTCCGAAGCCCCGCCTTGGCCGCCTCTTCAATCAAATTGCCCTCAAGGATGGAGTCGACGGTTGCCGCCCCTTGGAAGATTCTTCCCGTCCCCTCCATTCCACGAAAAAGATCCCGGGCAAAATGCCGATGCCCAAACAGGTGGTCATCCAGAAAATAGAGGTGTCTTCCGGGAAGCCGGGCAATCTCTGCCAATGCATCATCCACGCGCTGGGTGTAGAATGATTTCCCACCCTTGAAAAATGCATCCTTGTAGCAAAACCCACAGTGGTGCGGGCATCCTCGCGTCACCACGATTGAATTGGGGACGAGGTAGCGGCTCCGGTCAATCAGGTCGCGCCGAATGTTTGGAGTGCCAACCAGGGTTCTCTCTCTGGAAAAATACCGCTTCCTCCGGACACCCTTGCGGAAATCCTCGAGGAACCTAGAGAAGGACTCCTCAGCCGGCCCAAGAAAAACCGCATCGGCGTGCTTCTCCGCCTCTTCGGGAAGCGATGTTACATGCAATCCCCCCAGAATAACGAAAGCTCCCTGTTTCCTGTAGCGATCCGCAATGTCGTACGCTCGATATGCATTTGTGATGTAAACCTCTATTGCGACAATGTCGGGCGAGTCGTCGAACGAAAGCATTTGAACATGCTGATCCACAATTTCGGCTTCATCGTCGGGCGCAAGAAAACCCGCCAGCGTCGCCAGTCCAAGGGGCGGGAAGAGCGAATACTTAATCGGTCGCCACAGGGGGTTGCCGGCTTCGATCAACGAGGGGAGTATGAACTTGATTTTCATTCCTTTAAACTCACGTCGTTGGCAATTCGTTTTCCGGCGGCTCTCTCATTTAGTTATGAAAAGAACTCTGTGATGCAAAGTAAATGGCATGGTTTGTACATTCTCGTGTTGCGGTGTATGGAATTATTCTTTTGAGAGGGGCCGTCGTAGCAGGATCACAATGGCACACAGCCCGCAGGCGCCAACTGACACATAGAGTCCCCACAAGCCTCCTGCAAGTGTTCTAGGAATGACGATTGTCTTGTTGAAATCCCAGAGGTTGGGCTGGTAGCTCACCTCGGGTGAGTGGATTGCCTCCTGAATGGCTGGAATTCTCTGCCACTCCATGAAGTTAATGCCATTCATGCCGAGGAAGGCTGCGCCGGATATTATGCCGCAAGCAAGAGTCGGCAAAACCTTCTTTTTCATTTCGGCTATGTCCATGAGCCATGCGCACAGACCAACCGTTGCTCCGCTCAGAACAAACATAAGGATGAACGGGGCAAGGGTGTGCCGATGGGATAGTTCGAGTAGTTGCTGTGAAAGTGCCAGTGGCCAATAGCCAATGATAAGTCCCGCCGCCAGTCCCCGGACTTCGAAGCCCGGAAAGGCGAGTAGCATGGCAATCAGTGCTAGCCAGAGGCAAATAATAACTTTGCGATGCAAGGTTTTTTGGGTGGTGTATTCGTATTGATCCGTATTCATTTTTGATTCCAACATCTTCCTTTCCTGCGCAATGAAGCTGGAAGCATCGCCTACGTTGTGGCGCGTTTCCCGATGGCGGGAATGCGGGAAGCCTTGCTTTTCGGCAGTGCCTTGCGGGCTTGCTTCATGACGTCGGCGAGCGCTTCGAGATAATCGTTGAAGCGGTCGAGCCCTTTCGCGGTGATGTAGAGGGTGGTGCGCGGCTTGTCGTCGACGAACGCTTTCTTCACGCGCACGGCCTTGCTCTCCCTTAGCACCTTGAGGTGGCGGTTGAGGTTGCCGTCGGTGAGGTTGCACGTGGCTTTCAGCTCGCCGAACGTCGCGCCGTCCGAGGCCGTGCATAGGGCCGACATGATGGCGAGACGGCTGGGTTCGTGGAATATTTTTTCCAAGGCTTGGAACGGATTCTCTTCTTTACTCATTATACTCCTTCATCGCCTCGATTTTGTGGCGATGGAAAATGATTCCACCGGTCCATTCCCCAACCAGGAAAACGATGCCGACCGGCCACGGATTCATGAACGACGATCCCTGCCAGAGCATGAAGAAGGTGCCGCACACCAAATAGTAGATCCCCAGATACCAGTTTTCCTTCGGCAGGGCCGTCCGGCAATTGGTATGCGCCAGGCCGTAGAGGCACATCCAGGTGCCGAACAGCAGATCCGGGTAGCCCCGCAACAGCAGCGCCGCGCTGAGGATGCCGCCAACCGCCAGCGGGGGAATGGCATCCAAGGCCGGAGTGATCGTCAAAACCTTGCGTTCACGATCAGGCAGCTGAATGAACCAAAGTAGCAGGGCTCCATAGTTCAGCAGCAGGGCGATCACCAGGATCGACAGCCACCCCAGCAGCTGAATGCCAAAGCGGCCGGCATGAAAACCCATCCAGACACAGCCGAGCAGGGTTATCGTTCCTCCGAGTATTCTCGCCGTGCCCGAATAGCCGGTGAACTTCCGCTTTTCCAGAATTAATCCCTGGAGCTTGCGGACCTGCCCGAGTGCATCATGTATGTGGTTTGCGATCATTTTTCTGCTTCCAACGATTCGGAAGATACGAGATTAAAAAGTACTTTGCAACACAAAGTTTAAGTCCTTTGCAACTACCCAGGCCAGGAATGTGCTGAAAGCACTACACACCTTAGCCTTGGACGCAGTCCAAGGTTTCTATTCCACCTCCGTTCTTTTGCCCTGTAGGGGCAAACACAACCGCTTCTGTTGTTTCCTTGTGTTGCCCCTACAGGGCAAGATTTCTCTTCTGTGTTGATTCCCATGGCTTTGCCATGGGCTAGACTGTGTAGTGCTTTCAGCACATATTGCAGCGAATAGGTACAGTCCTTTTTTATAATCCAATGACCCCTGACGGCACTAGAGAAGGGTTGTAGAGGCGGTTCTTATAGATCCGGCACGAAAACATTGAGGCCCATCGCAGGGAATTTGATGGCCACAAAAGAGCGCAAAGAACTCAAAGGAGCGGGGAGAAAAACATCTTTGGGTTCTTTGCGCTCTTTCACGGCAAAAGCTCAATCTATTCATGCTGGAGCAATAGAACCGTTTGCGGAGGATGGGCGCGGCGAGGGGGGCGGTGCTTCTAAGAAGCACCGCTACACCGAAAAATCCGATAGCCCCAGATTGCCCTGGGGAAGGCCTGTAGAGGCGGTTCTTAGAACCGCTTGCGGAGGATAGACCCGAAAAAAGGCGCCCGTTTCCAGGCGCCTTTCGTCGTTTCCTTCCGGGGGAAACCTATCCTTCCATTTCGATCAGCTTTTCGGCGATCTGGATGGCGTTGAGCGCAGCGCCCTTCCAGAGGTTGTCGCCGGCAACAAACAGCGATAGGCCGTTGTCGAAGCCCTGGTCCTTGCGGATGCGCCCCACGAGAACCTCTTCCTTTCCGTCGGTGTTGATCGGCATTGGATAGATTCCGTTTTCGATATCGTCTGCCAGTTCCACGCCGTCGGCGTTGGCAAGCACTTCGCGGGCGGCTTCCGGGGTGATGGGCTTTTCGAACGAAACGTGCAGCGCTTCGCTGTGCGAATTGAATACCGGAACGCGCACGCAGGTGCAGGAAACGCGGATGGAGTCGTCGCCCAGAATCTTGTGGGTTTCGTTCCCCATTTTCAGCTCTTCGCTCGGATGGCCGTCTTTCGCGCCACCGATCTGTGCCAGCACGTTGAAGGCAATGGGGTAGGGATAGGCTTCCGCCTTCATCTCATCGCCTGCCACCCAGGCTTTGGTTTGGTCTTCCAGTTCGCGAATTGCGCCCGCGCCGCTACCGGAAACCGACTGGTAGGTGGAAGCCACGAGATGCTTGATTCCAAACGCCTTGTGCAGCGGCCCCAGCGCCATCAGCGCAATAATGGTGCTGCAATTCGGATTGGCGATCAGTCCGTTGTGATTTTCCAAGGCTTCCGGGTTGATTTCCGGAATCACCAGCGGCACGCGGTCATCCATGCGGAAGTCATCGCCATTATCGATCACGACGCAGCCCTTCTCGGCGGCGATCCATCCCCAGGTCTGGGAAGCGCCCTTCGCGCCCTCGGTTCCCGCAAAGAAAGCGAAGTCCATTCCGTCGAACGCTTCGGCGGTGGTTTCCTTCACGGGGTAGCTATCGCCATCGATGATTTCTTCGCGCGCCGACCGCGCCAGGATCACAATGCTTTCCGCTGGAAAGTTGCGCTTCCGCAACAGGCGGATCATCTCCTTGCCTACTGCTCCGGCACCGACGATACATACGTTGTATTTTTTCATATCATATTCCATCCATTCAATTTGCCGTGTTGTAAATCGGGGCAGAACGTAAAGAGATGGTTTGGTAAAGGCAAGCCGATCCGACTGGTTTTTCTCGATAAAAAGGATTGAATTTCCGGCGGTTCCCTATATGTTCCTTTTTCTCTTTTCGGATGGTGATTGTAGCTCAGTTGGTTAGAGCGCCTGATTGTGGTTCAGGAGGCCGCGGGTTCAAATCCCGTCTTTCACCCCAGTTTTAAGGGGCTTAGACTTTGGTTTAAGCCCCTGTTTTATTGTCTATTATGAAGTTTTTAGATTTTTCGCCTCATTTTGAGGACTCCTGATATTTCCTGACAAAACTAGCCAATGTGGGAAACAAACGGGAAACTTTTTGAGCGAGTCTACTCCTGTATCCCTTCCCTCTCCAAAAGTCGTTCTGGTTAGAGTCCAGTTGTTGATCTATCCATAACGTAGCCAATGCAGCAGAATACCGTTTGCATCTGAAAGCCACAAGTTGGCAAATGGACAGCTCTTCTATGAAGTTTCCGCCGAACTTTTCTGGGAAGAGTTGGAGTGGCTGCTCCACCATTAGCCCAGTCCGACGAAGCCACCATCCAAAACGTATTGATGGATGCCTTTGATGACGGCATGGTCAATTGCAACTCGGTTCGACGAGTCCGACGGTTACCGTCTGGCCCCCAAGCTGGTCGATCAGCTTCACCCCACGGTTGCCCAGGCCTTCGAGCAAGATCTGCTGGGAAAAGCGTATCTATGTAGCCTGCATCTTTCCACCCCGTCTGTTCGCACGCTTTCCGCGCATAGGTCACCGCTAAGGATCCATTCCGCAAACCATCCTCCGGGCACGATGCCAGTAGCCACGCCAGAGAGTTCTGGGCATCAGCACCCCCTTGCTCAGCCGCCTTTATGTACCACTTCACAGCCTCTTTATCATCCTGTGGGACGCCTCTGCCCTCGCGATAGAAAATCCCCAGAAGGGATTGTGAGCGTGAATCTCCCTGTTCGGCACCGAGGCGGAACCACTTCACAGCCTCTTTATCATCCTGTGGGACGCCTTTGCCGAGGGCATAGGAAACCCCCAGATTGTATATTGCCGACAAATCACCTTCCCCGGGCGAACCGATTACCACCATTTTCGCCTGTGCCCCGACGGCCACCAGTGCCGCCAAAATTACCGCCTCTATACTTATTTTCATACCTTCCCCTCCCTGTAATGCTTAACCATCATATCCTTCAATTCCATAACGTCGTGCTCACCGACCAGTGGGGACGCGCATCGCGCGGCCTTACTGGGTACGGTGGAGCAACTTGGTTCGCTTTATTTTCTTCTTTTCTTTATCGATGACAGGATCGCCAACATGCACTAGCAACACCTGCCACCATCAGAACGATACCAGGTACACCTAACGTAAAGTAGACTAGATTGATTAGGGCTCCTGGCATATCCTCACTCCTATCGCTGACGATTAGAGGAATGTATACGCCGGCGAAATAGGCAGCAACTAACAGCATCCCGCCGATCATCAAAGGAACATACCACAGCAGTTTGCACGCCCATCGGAAGCATCCAAGGAACAGGAGAATTATTCCCGCCACAAGAGCAATCCCAGTAGCGGGAGAATCGAAGCCAAGAAGAAACATGGCGGTGAGGATGAAGAAGAACCCCGCGCCGACTAACTTTATCTTCATGATGGCTCTCCTTCATCTTGCCAGCGAACATTTCATTCTCTCGATTAAATCCTTATCAAACAGAATGCACAGAGTGTGCCATGCTTTCGAGTCGGGTATGTAACATGTATAACTGCAAGGAGTTATGAAATGCTTCACTTTCTTTTTCAACGAATATTCGGCAGCTCATGCATTGAATGCATGCAAATAATGTATAGCACCCAATCAACACCCAGCGAATCAAACCAATCTTGTTTATCATATCCACCACCTCTTGCTCCCCGCCGTGGTCAGCGGCATAAACCGGAGAATGCGCAAGCTGGGTGCAACGCGCTCGTTGTTTCGACAATCAATTTTGCTTTTCACCTCACACCTCCATTTCCCTCAAACCCTCAATCGGTGATATACTCCTTTATCGAGGGTTGGCAAGAGTAAATACGGATGGCTAAATAGGTATTCTTAAACCTGCTTAAGAAGTCCAGTCAGGTCGTTGAGACGGGGTCGAAAAAGACTAAGCCGTTGAGCAAAAACAAATATCGCAAACTCAAATTATTTTTTTAGATTTTATCTTAGCAGCGCAAAGGGATGGCTGTGAAAGAAGGATGGGTTTAACCCAGTAGACGCCTACCCCTAACCCTGACGTTCTGCACAACTTTGTGACAGCAGACATTTTCTGTATTCATAGCATACTCTCAATGTCGATTTGTGTGATATGTCGTTAGCCGAGGGGTTGTTGTAACAATCTTTAAACAAACGGGTAACGTAAGTTGCGTGCGGGTGGCATATCTTATGCGAATAGGTCTATTGTAATAATTTTCACGTAATCCTGCCGCAAGCAGGAAAGGAGCAGGAAATGAATATTCAATACCAAAGTATGACAGGGTTTGGAGTAATGGCCTGGAATCACGGAGGCCCAC
>DAOVNC010000250.1 GCA_030630445.1 Kiritimatiellales bacterium
AACGAAGCCCACATCAAGCAACTTTGCAGCGAAGTTTGCGTTAAACTAGGAGTTGATTTGGAAATCGACGAGGACGACATCATCATCCGCGACGAATTTTTCGGCGAAGACTACGGCATACCCACGCCCGCCGGACGCGAGGCGGTCGAGTTTTTCAAAGCCCGGGAAAACGTGCAACTCGAAAACACCTATACCGGAAAAACCACCGCCGCCCTGCTCCACGACCTACGCTCCGGCAAGCTCGACGGCCAAACCGTCCTCTATTGGAACACACTCAACTCGCGCGACTTCTCGTCAGCGATCGAGGGTGTCGATTTTTACACCCTCCCTGCCGGGTTCCATCCCTATTTCGATTAGTTTCCAGCAGCCAACGGGCGCTTTACGGCAGTTCAATCCGGAGGCGGTAGAAGCGCTGGTCTCCGACGGCGGGATCGGGAACGGTCATTTCCGATCCGGTGCCGGGGAAGGGCGAATCCAAATTCTGCCAAACTCCATCAACCAAGTTGGTGCGGTACCGCATGGTGTAGAAGCGGTTGGACGAGGTGCTGAAGCGGGCGGTCGGATCGCCGGTGCCCGGGTCGATCTCGAACGAGAAGATCTGCTTTGAATTCCCATCCAGCGGATCGGTGTCGGTCACGTATTCGAACCAGTTGTCGTACTGATCGGGATCGGAATGCCCGGAGGCATCATCGACCAAGGGGTCGAGCCCGCGGGCGAGTTCCCAGTCGTCAGGAATGCCGTCGTTGTCATCGTCGGGGTCGGCAAAGTCGGGAATGCCGTCGCCGTCGTTGTCCGGCGCTTCAATTGGACTTAGCGAATATCCGTAGCTATACGATCCGGCGGGCAAGGTGTATTCCGGGTGGGTCCGGGCGCCCCAGCTGTTGTCGCCGCCTACGCCCATCTGCTTATAGTCGATGTTGACCGTGATGGTATCTCGCCGGGCAAGTTCATGGACGTGGTCCGCAGCTTCGAGGTCGCCCATGGTGTAGGGCCATGCACTGACGCTAAGCGGATTCTCCGCCTTGATGAGCAAGCCTGCGCCATTCACATCGGTCAGGGCGAACCACCGCACATCCGTCCTGTTGGCATTTTCCTGCGGGCGCACGTATTCGTGGATGAACTGCTCGACCGAAGCGCCATATAGCCCAACTGCGGCACCGGTCTTCCGGTCCCAGTAGGTCTCGTGCGGACCGTTGCCGAGCCATGTGAGGTTGGCGAACTGGCCTGGAACCGCCAATTGCATGCCGAATCTTGGCATTTCACTGTCCGCATCTATGTCCGCATCGATCACGACCTGGCCGTCGCCGTATATCGTATAGACTACCGAACAAGGGGAAGATCCGGCGGAAAGAGTCATTTGCGCATCGATCTCGATTTTCTGGGGTAGCGGGTGTGTTGCCGTGATGCTGTCGACGGTGCGGTTGACGGCAGCGGTTTTCCAAGTGGCCATGCGCGAGGGCATGCCGTTGCCGATGTCGTTGTCGATCGGGACACGCCAGAAGTTGGGTGTCAGCGGTGAAGCGATCATCTGGGTTCCTTTGTAGAGATACGACTCGATCGCTCCGCTGTCCTTACCGACAACCAAGGTAAAGTTCGTACCGGTTACCGTGATCTCGGTAGCCGTCTCCGCATAGCTGACGTTGGACATATTGGCGGGGTTCGGCGCGGCGGGCGTGGCAACCGTCCAAGGAACACCGAGTTGGTCCCATGCCACCTCGTGTCCTGCGGGCGCCCATGGCGAGTCCCCGGCGAGGGTGAAGCTTATCTTCAAGAAGTATTCGGTGCCTGCGGGCTTGACGGCAGGCTCGGCGATACCCACCGTGACTTCCTGCTGTTGGCCGGGGGCAAGATCCATTGCGGGCAACGTTCCGCTTTGAATCACTTCGCCGTCAGCAGTCAGTTCCCACGCGATATCGAAGGCCTCCAGAGTGATAAACTCGTATTTGTTATGGATCTTGACCCGTCCATTGGCCACATCGACCGGGTAGGCTTTGATGTTTTGGTAAACCTTCTTTACCTCATGGAGCGAGGGATTCGCTTTTCGGTCTGGCTGAACGATCCCGTTGATGCAGAAATTCCCATCATTGGGGCTATCGCCATAATCCCCTCCATAGGCCCAGAACTCCTTGGACGTATCATCGGTGGTAATGTCGTCGGCATCGAACTCAAGCCAGAGAACCGCGGATGCCGGTGGCGTGGCATTGGGCTGATTGAGCTCTCCTATCGGCAATACGGAATTGTATATCCGAGCCTTGTCGATCACGCCGTTAAAGCGTCGGCCGGTTATTTCGGAATTGCGCCCGATGTTGACCGCATATACATTGCTTTGTATCGCGCCGGTGTGCGACCGGGTGTTTTTCAGGACTCCATCGATATAAATCCTCAGCTCCGTGCCGTCATAAACACCGGCGACATGGTGCCACTGCCCCTGCCAATTTCCAGGCAGAGGGGTCGTGCATGTTTGCCAGCCACCGTCATAGATGAAAAATTCAAGGTCCGTGCCATTGCCGGCGACCTTGAGGACATACTGCCTATCGCCCTTGGCAATGATCGGCGCGTGAGATGTATTGGCACCAGGCTTCACCCAGGCCTCGAGGGTCAACGCCCCCCCTGTGACATCCACGCTGCTGCTGGTGCCTGCAATTGCATAGCCGTCCATGCCCTGCCCGGCAAAGCCGGTCACAAAATCCGCATAGGCTGTCGCATTGTTGCTATATGAGGAATGGTCCGCGACTGTTGTCGTTCCGCTTGAAAACTTGCGCAAGCCCTGGTCGACAAAGTCCCAGATACACCCGCCCTGCAATGCGGGGTAGGTCTCGATGGCATCCCAGTAATCCTGGAAATTACCGAGGCTGTTGCCCATGGCATGGGCATACTCGCACAGGATCAAAGGACGATAGGGACTGCCCTGGGCATAGCTGGTTATGGAGGCAATACTCGAATACATCGGGCAGACGATATCGGTGTGGGATGCGGTGCCTGCCCGTTCGTAATGAACAAGACGGGTGTCGTCGCGCTGATGGATCCAAGCACTGGTTGCAACAAAATTGACGGCGTCCCCCGCCTCGTTGCCCAGCGACCACAAGATCACAGACGGATGGTTTTTATCCCGCTCGACCATGCTGATCGTTCGGTCCAGATGCGCATCCTGCCAGTCAACATCATGCGCGAGCGAATCAGAGCCATATCCCATTCCATGCGACTCGATATTCGCCTCGTCGATGAGGTATATGCCGTACTGGTCGCAGAGATCGTACCACTTTGGGTCATCGGGATAGTGGGAGGTTCGCACGGTGTTGATATTGTTCCGCTTGAGGATCAGGATATCCTCAAGCATTCTGCTGCGGGGGATGGCCCGCCCGTGGTCGGGGTCGTGCTCATGCCGGTTGACGCCCTTGATATAGATCGCCTTGCCGTTGACGAGGAGCTGGCCGTTGGATAGCTCGACTTCCCTGAATCCGAACTTGCACTGCTCGACTTCAACGATATTGCCGCCCCCATCCTTCAACGTAAGCAGCACCTGGTAAAGATACGAGGTCTCTGCCGACCATTTCTCCGGAGCGGCCACCGCCGCCTGCATCGCCAATGAGGCCTGCTGGCCGGCCGCAACCGAACCCACGCTTTGTGTCATCAACGGATCCGATCCGACCACCGCGCCTTCCGCATCCAGAAGAGTGATCTCAACGCTATGCGCCCCCGTTGCGGTTGCCGCAAAATTCTGGAGGTCGACATCAACACGGAGTGTTGCATTGGAATAGGCGGTGTCGAGATCGCATCGGACAAAGAAGTCGCGCATGTGGATCGAAGGCGGTGCGAACAGGTATACATCGCGGTAGATGCCGCTTAGCCGCCACATGTCCTGATCTTCAAGGTAGCTGCCATCGGACCAGCGGTAGACCTCGGCGGCGAGCACGTTCGTGCCCTCGACGAGGTAGTCGGTAATGTCAAATTCCGCCGGCGTCATCGAGCCTTCGCTGTAGCCGACCTTCTGGCCATTTATCCAAAGATAAAATGCGCTTTTGACCCCGTCAAAGTGAATCAGGACCTGTCGGGAGTCCCATTGGACCGGAACCGTGAACTCGGTCCGGTACGAGCCAACCGGATTGTAGCCGTGCGGGATAAAGGGGGGATTTTTCGTGAATGGATAGGTAATGTTCGTGTAGATCGGTTTGCCATAGCCGCGCATCTGCCAATTACTCGGAACCGGAATGTCATCCCAGCCGCTGACATCATATGAGAGCGCATGGAAACCCAGCGGCCTGTCGCCAGGGGCATTCACCCAGTTGAACTTCCAGATGCCATTGAGCGACTGGTGATTGGCTGAATTCGTGCGCCCTCCAGTGATCGCAGAGGCCGTATCGTCATAGGGGATCAGGGTGCAATGCGCATCGGTCTTGCCCACCCCGATCATCTTGGGGTCTTCCCAGTCCAGCTCGCCGGTTGTAAACGACCACTCCGGACCCACGTTGGTTTCCACACCGCTGACCGCATCAACACGCCAATAATAGGTGGTATTGACTGCAAGAATGCCAGGGTCGTAGGGAGAAGAGCTGATCGATTCAAACAGAGGATTTGATTCAACGTTGGGATTCGCTCCGAAATAGATGTTGTACACGGCGTTCGAATCGCCTCCATCCCAGCCAAGCAAGGTTTGCACCGACACACGGCTTCCGCCGTTCGATGGATCGGGATTGCTGGCTCCGGGACCAACTGCGCCTGTGGTCTCAGAGACCTCTATCTGGTCGATGCCATACCATCCACCAAGGGTGGAAAACTGAACCCCGAGGTTTTCCCCCAAATAGGACTCGCCGGCAAGAGCCGTGAACTCCAACGTAAATTGCGTCCAAACGCTCGACGACAGTGGCGAAAAACTACCCGAAGCAATGATTGCACGCGAGGTCGGGTCGGACGGGTTGGTTAGATAGTAGAAGTCGGCCTTGATCGAAGTCGCACCGCCGGTCGCAAGCCCATAAAAAGCAAGTATATAGGTATTTGATGGACTTATCGTACTGGCAAGGGATTGATATATTTCTCCATCTTCATTCCACCCGAATGCGCTCCATGTTCCATCCGGCGGTGCGACCGACCACTCTTCGACACCGGAATCCGACGAACTATCGCAGCTCCAACCGGGTATCTGTGAAAAATCCTTGAGTTTCACCGTTCCTGGCTGCTCAAAACTTGCATTCTCAACGGTTAGCTCGACCGCATACAGGGGTGTCAAAATGCTTAATAAAGCCAGTAGTGACCGTCCAAATATTTTACTTGTCATAATTATATCTCCAAAAACAAGTCTTCACCCACCTCCGCACATCGCGCACATCAAAACCAAAAAGTCCAGACTACCCAAGACCTTCACCTATATCGTCATTTATACCATCGCTTGCGGCGAATCAATAGGATTCCTCCTCCAAGCGCGGCCGGCTCAGAAACCACACTAAAGGTGACATCATCAGTCTCTCCCCGATTATTTCCATGGCGACAACGACTGGCATGGCAGCGAACTTCAATGAGGCAAGTTCGTCAAGGCAGTTCAACCCGCAGGCGATAGAAGCGCTGGGAATCGGCGGCGGGATCGGAGACGGTCATTTCCGATCCAA
>DAOVNC010000319.1 GCA_030630445.1 Kiritimatiellales bacterium
AAGTGGACGGAACGCCTATTGGCTTGTCGCACCATATCACCAGTCTGCCTTCCCTTGGCCAATCCTCGTCCTTCATCTATGGGTACTACTCTCCTGAAGAGGATGGAACCCATACCGTGCAGCTGGTCGCCACATCGTCAGCCGGGTACAACTCGAATCTTTATGCGTATTTCGATGATGTATCCGTCAACTTTGCGCCGCCGCAGTATATTGTCACCGACCCCGGGAGCGGAACCTTCTCCAATGGCGTATGGAGCGGAAGCATGGTGCTCGACAGCCGGTTGCCGGCAACCAAGCTCATCGCCCGCTATGTTGATGTGATGGGGGAAAGCAATCCATTCTCAACCTATACCTCCGCAAGTGACATGGATGGCGATGGGATGCTCGACACTTGGGAAGTGCAGTATTTCGGCAGCACCGAGCTTTGCTCCGCTCTGGTCGACTCCGATGGGGATGGATACAGCAATGCCGATGAATACTTTTTAGGGACAATCCCGACAAATATAGACTCTTCCCTCGACCTGTCGACGGTGATCAGCGCAAACAGCGAGTGCATCCTAACCTGGCATTCCGTGGAGGGACGCTCCTACGACGTCGAGTGGACGTCCCACCTGCTCCACTACCCCTTCACCAACATAGCCTCCCGCGTTCCCCATCCGACGGGCTGTTTCACCAACGACACGGATGTCTCTGGAAGCCAAGGCTACTACCGGCTCAAGGTTCGGAAGCAATAGGATCGTGTAGACGAGGCCCCCGCACTTGACGGGGTCGTCCACAATCAATCCTCCGGGTTTTCCTGCTCCAGTTCGCGCAGGATCATCTCGGCGGGGGTGAGGTATTTCTTTTCGTTGTTGCATTCCTTGCAGCATGGAACGCAGTTGCTTTTCACGCTCTTGCCGCCGCGCACGACAGGCAGGATGTGGTCCATCGTAAGCTCCGAAGGCGGAAACTCCTGGCCGCAGTAGTGGCAGAGGCCCTTTGCCAATTCCTGCTGCCACCATTGGCTCTTGCGCAGCTCCTTGGCCTTGGCGCGCTCGCGGGAAACGTGCCGGGGATCTTTCTTGATTTCAATCCAGTTGGACATGCGGAAAATGTAGCTCTTCGCGGCGGCAACGCAAACAAATACCGGTGCGGGATTGCATGTTGTTTGAACACAATCTAAACTAATCGGTCTTCAATACGGAGGAGCGATCATGAGGAATAAACTTTTTATGTTAGTGCCCGCGATCATCATCGTTGTCGCGGCATGCGCCAAGGAGGAGAAGGCAATGACGAACAGGGTGGTGAAGACCGAGCAGGAATGGAAGGCGCAGTTGAGCGACGAGCAGTATCGCGTGACCCGCCAAAAAGGCACCGAGCGCCCCTACACGGGGCAATACTGGAACCACAAGGAGCTCGGCATCTACTCCTGCGTCTGCTGCGGAACCGACCTGTTCCTCTCCGATACCAAGTTTGATGCCGGCTGCGGCTGGCCGAGCTATTTCAAGCCCGTCGACGACAAGGTGATTACCGAGAAGCGCGACACCTCGGGCGGCAGGGTGCGCACCGAGGTGCTTTGCAGCAAGTGCGATGCCCATCTCGGCCACGTCTTCCCCGATGGCCCGCCGCCGACCGGTCTGCGCTACTGCATCAACTCCGCTTCCATCAAATTTAGAAACCCCTCCTCTTTTCCGTCGAGCCGGGAGGGCGAAAAAGAATGAGGGACGCTGGCGTGGCACCGCATGCGGTGCGGCATGTTGAAGTGATTAATGGCGAGTTGTTTGTTCTTTCCCTTGAGCGCAACGGACTGGAGTTTGTGCCCGGCGATTGCGTGGCGTTGCATACCGATGGCGGGAAATCCCGCCCCTACAGTATTGCTTCAGGGAACCGCGAGGATGCGTTGCGTTTTGTGATCCGAAAAATGGAGGGAGGCGAAGTCTCCCCTTGGCTGATGGACCGGAGCCCCGGGGATACCGTGCAGATAAGTCCCCCCTTTGGCTGGTTCCGGCCCGCGCAGGACATTGGTGATGCCCCGTTCGTGTTTATTGCAACGGGTACCGGTGTTGCTCCCTTCCTCTCTTTTCGGAGTAGCTTCGAGCAAAAAGCGCCAGCGCTGTTTCTTTATGGCTTGCGGCGGAAAGCGGATGCCGTGGGAGCCGAACAACTGGCGGGCTGGTGCAATCTCAAGCTGGCGATATCGCGGGAAAAAACAGAAGGCCACTATCATGGCCGGGTCACCGCTCTGCTGGAGGAAATGCCGGTTCGTCCAGGCACGCACTATTATTTATGTGGGCTTGAAAGCATGGTTTCGGAAACAACCCGCTGGCTGGAGGAACAAGGCGTTGATATTTTCCATATCCATCGGGAGGTCTTTTTTCATGGCTAGAGCATTGAACGATTGAGATGTCGCAGCAAGCAGCAATGCGGCAGATCAATCGTGAAATGCTCTAGCATACAGGGGAAAGGTTTTTTTGTAAGGAATCTTTAACCCGCCCGACTACAGGGTGGAGGACGGATCCATGAACGATGATAAATGGCGTTTTGACCCCGAGGGAAATCCTCGGGGATATATCCAACCAAAACAATTGAAGGAGCTTTGGTTCCATACGGGGACGGTTTGCAACCTGCGTTGCTCGTTCTGCCTCGAGGGATCGAAGCCCGGCGACAACCGGCTGAACCCCATCACGCTGGAGGAGGCGAAGCCCTTTATCCAAGAAGCCCTAGCGCTGGGAACGGAGCAGTTTTCGTTCACGGGCGGGGAGCCCTTTGTGATTCCGGAGATGGTGGCTATCCTCGAATACGCGCTCGACTATAATCCATGCATGGTGCTCACCAACGCCACCGAGCCGCTGCTCAACCGCCTTCATCAAGTCGCACCAATGGCAAAAAAGCCATTCCCTCTCAGCTTTCGCGTCAGCCTCGACCATCCCGATCCCGCCAAGCACGATCTGTTTCGGGGGCAGGGGAATTTCCATTTGGCTTTGAAGACGATGGAACAGCTGCACCGCTGCGGGTTCAAGATATCGATCGCTCGTCAAGTCGACGAGGGGGAAGATATGGAGGCGGTGAATCGTGCCTATATCTCGTTCTTCCGAGAGGCCGGTTTGCCGGAGGACACGACCATTGTAGGCTTTCCCGAGTTTCACGAACCGGGCTCGAATCCCGATATCCCGTATATTACGGAGTCCTGCATGACGACCTACAAGACCGAAGAGACGCGTGACGAGATGATGTGCAACTTCAGCAAGATGGTGGTGAAAAAAGGCGGACGGATGCGGGTCTATGCCTGCACGCTCGTCGATGACGACGAGGATTTTGATTTGGGCGGAAGCCTGTCGGAGGCGATGAAGATCCGGGTGATGCTCAAGCACCACCGCTGTTATACCTGTTTCGCCGATGGAGCGTCCTGCAGTGAAATTTAATCGCAACTACTCTGGTGCAATATGTGCTGAAAGCACTACACAATTTAGCCCATGGCAAAGCCATGGGAACCAATGTGGAAGAGAATCCTTGCCCTGTAGGGGCAACACAAAGGAACAACAAAAGAAGTTATGTTGCCCCTACAGGGCAAGGAAACGGCGGTGGGACAGAAACCTTGGACTGCGTCCAAGGCTAGGATGTGTAGTGCTTTCAGCACACTTCTTTTTCTTTCTAGACCTGGCGTAGGTACATTTAATCAACGAAAGGAATGAACGATGAACGAGATTTCAAAAACCAAAAAACATGAAGAAGTGAGTGCCTACTACGGATCGACCCTCCAGCATTCCGACGACCTGAAAACCAATGCGTGTTGCACCATCCATGCCTATCCCGCCTATATCCAAGCCCCGCTTTCGATGATCCACGAAGAGGTGGTCAGCAAATACTATGGCTGCGGCCTCACGCTTCCCCTCGAACTGAAGGGCCGGCGCATTCTCGACCTCGGCTCCGGTTCGGGGCGCGATTGCTATATTGCCTCCCACCTCGTCGGGCAGGAGGGCTACGTCGTCGGCGTCGATATGACGGAGGAGCAGCTGGACGTCGCCAACCGCCATATCGGCTACCACATGGAAAAATTCGGCTACGACCGCCCCAACATTGAATTCAAGAAGGGGCTGATTGAAAAGCTCGGCGACCTGGAGCTGGGAGACAACTCGTTCGACATCGTCATCTCCAACTGCGTCATCAACCTTTGCCCCGACAAGGAATCCGCGCTGCGCGAAATCTACCGGGTCCTCAAACCCGGCGGGGAATTCTACTTTTCCGATGTCTATTCCGACCGCCGCATCCCCG
>DAOVNC010000342.1 GCA_030630445.1 Kiritimatiellales bacterium
AACTACCAGGACTGGCTCATCGACTACATCGAAACTCATCCTGATTTTATCCAGCCCGCCTTCCGCGCCAACGAAACGCGCGGCTTCCTCAAAACCAAGAAGCTGCAGGATCTCTTCATCTCTCGTCCCAAGGCACGGCTCGCGTGGGGGATCGAGCTGCCGTTCGACAACGACTTCGTCACCTATGTCTGGTTCGACGCACTCATCAACTATATCTCCGCCGTCGGCTACAAATCCGACGAAGAACAGTTCAAGCAATGGTGGCCCTGCTCCTGCCATCTCATCGGCAAAGACATCCTCACCACCCATACCGTCTACTGGCCGACCATGCTCAAGGCGATGGGCGTCGAAATGCCTCAAAGCATCTTTGCCCATGGCTGGTGGCTGACCGGCCGCACCAAAATGAGCAAGTCGCTCGGCAACGTCGTCAATCCCATGGACATGATAGACAACTATGGCGTCGATGCCTTCCGCTATTTCCTTATCGCCGAAATGACCCTCGGCCAGGATGCTAGTTTTACCGAAGAAGCCTTCGTCAAGCGCTACAACTCCGATCTCGCCAACGACCTCGGCAACGTCGCCAACCGCGTCCTGAACATGATCAGCCGCTACTGCGACGACAAAATGCCTGCGCCCGCATCTGCGGATGCTGGCTTCGACACGGCGTTGGAAGATGGCCTTTGGAAAGAAGCGGTTGCCGCCGCCGAAGAAATGGGGCCGATGATTGACCAGATGAAGCTGGATAGCTCGGTGGCCATGGTCATGGCAGCGGTCAGAAAAATTAATGTCTATCTGCAAGAACGCGCTCCGTGGAGTCTGGCCAAGCAGGAAGGGGCCGAAGCGGAAGTCGCACACTGCCTCTATACGGCGGCCGAGTGCCTGCGCGTCTGCGCCGCGTTGCTCTATCCGGTGATGCCCGAAAAGATGCTCGCCCTGCGCACCGCGCTCGGCATGGCCGACGCCACGCCGCATCTCGGCAAGCTCGCCGAATTCGGTGTGCTCATCCCCGGCTCAAGCATCTCCCAGCCCGGCGCGCTCTTCCCGCGCATCGAGGCCAAAAAAGCAGATAAAAATGTGGAGCAGGCTTTCCAGCCTGCTCGCGGCGGCAAAGGGCAGACAGGAAAGTCCGCCCCACAAAAGGAGAAGGCCGCCGGCCTCATCACTTTCGACCAAGTCATGGACGTAAAACTCAAGACTGCCGTCGTGCTCGAAGCCGAAAAGATCGAAGGCGCCGACAAGCTGCTTAAACTGCAAGTCGACCTTGGCGAAGAAAAGCGACAGCTCGTCGCCGGCATCGCCCTGCACTACACTCCCGAGGAGCTCGTCGGAAAAACCATCGTGGTAGTCGCCAACCTCAAACCCACCAAGCTGCGCGGCGTGATCTCCGAAGGCATGCTCCTCGCCGCCTCCAAGGGCGACATCCTCAAGCTCGTTACCGTCGAAGGCGACCTCGGCCCCGGCGCGGCGGTTAAATAATCCAGCGGTTATTGCAGTGCGAGTAGGAGGACGATTGCGATGAGTAAAGAGATCCAACCTATGCGAAAAAAATGGGCGGGGACGCTAACGGATAGGGAACGCTTTAACCGACAGATGCATTATGAACCGGTGGATCGCTGCTTCAATATGGAGTTTGGTTTTTGGGAGGAGAATTTTGAGCAGTGGAACCTCTTCGTCGATAACAAGATCACCAACAACGCCGAAGCTGACGTCTTCTTTAATTTCGATAAAATAAAGCTGCATGAGTATCCATGGATGAGTCCTGCTTTTGAGCAGCGAGTGGTTGAGGAAACCGGAGACAAGCAGATTATAATCAATCGGGATGGGTTGCTTGCCGAAGTGCCGAAGGATGGGCATAACACCATCCCGCATTTTCTCAAGGCCTCGATCACGACCCCGGATGACTGGAAGAAGTGCAAGGAAGAGCGACTCCGGCGCGATGATCCCCAACGAAAACCGGATGTCATGGCGCTGAAAAACCTGTATCCAACCGATCGCGATTCTCCGGTGGGGCTGTGGTGCGGGTCGATGATCGGGAAAATACGGGATATCCTGACGTTCGAAGGATTGGCCTATGCGTGCTTCGATTATCCGGAAATGGTCGAAGATATGGTCGAAACCTGCTGTGTGCTGGTTGAGGACTATCTTGACGCC
The DNA here is from genome assembly GCA_030630445.1 of Kiritimatiellales bacterium. GTDB lineage: Bacteria > Verrucomicrobiota > Kiritimatiellia > Kiritimatiellales > Pontiellaceae > Pontiella. The sequence goes on from DAOVNC010000342.1 coordinate 2,152, forward strand.
GTGCTCGGCGAGGTTGATTTCGACTTTGCATGGGGCTGGGAGGATATCTGCTTCAAGTCGGGGCCGATCGTATCCGTTGATTTCTTTAAGGATGTGGTGGCGCCGCGATACAAGCGAATCAACAACAAGCTTTCCGCGCAAGGAATCGATATCTGGTTTACAGACTGCGACGGAGATATTCGACCCATCCTGCCATCACTGATCGAAAGCGGAATAAATACCATGTTTCCGTTCGAGGTCAATGCCAGCGGCCATCCGGCGGAGCTGCTCGAGGAATACGGCAAGGATTTGCGGATCATGGGCGGGTTTAACAAAATGGCATTGGGCGACGGCCCCGATGCCATCAAGAAATATATGGAAACGCTGGTGCCGTTGGTTGAGCGGGGCGGATATATTCCTTTCTGCGACCACCGATGCCCGCCGAATGTCAAACCCAAGGATTACTTGTACTACCTTGATCTTAAGGAACAGATGTTCGGCTTAAGCTGAATAAATTAGGAATAGCATTATTATGAATAAAAAGTGGTGTTGGCTGGTGGTGGTAGTTCTGGCGGCAGGCAGTGTGTTCGCCGGGCAGGTCGTTATTAAATCAAAGTCGATGGCCGTTGCGGTGGACGATGCATTTCCTCGCGTGATCGAGTACCGGTGGCTGGAGAACGGGGCTATTATCCACGGGCAGGAAGATGTGCTTCGGGACGTGGTGCTCAACGGCACCACCTGCACGCCTAAAATTGACTTTGAACAAAAGGGAAAAAGCAAGGCGCGCTATGATCTTGAGTTTCCATCGTTGGATGTTGAGATGGAGATCGAGCTTTCCGTCGAGGAAGGGACCCTGCTTTTCGAGGTCACCGGGATCGAGGAGAACGGCGATACAACCGTAAAGACCATCGAGTTCCCGAACCATTGCCTGATCTCCGTCCGCGACACCCAGCCGGGGGCAAGCCTCTCCTCTTGCACGGGCGTGCAAAACGATGAGTTTTCCTCGGTGGGCGACAAGAAACCTTCGAAAAAGGTTAAGAGCCACGCGATCCTCAACACGGATAAGCTTGCGGCGACGATCGACAACAACACGATTCTTAACCGCAGCCAGCTTTGGGTGCAGACCGTGAAAAAGGAGGGCTACAAACGCTCTGGAATTTGGAATAACTATTGGCGCTACCGCTATCTGGATACCGAGATCGTCGAGCTGCCGTGGGCGCGGATTATGATCACCCCCGACATTAACGGCGATGGCCTCGTGAACTGGCAGGATGGAGCGGCGGTCTTTCGCAGCAACATGACGCCCAAGTTCGGAGGTGAGAAGCTCAGCCAAAGCGTCTGCTATATCAACATGAACTTTTGCTCGCTGGCCCAGAATCCCTTCTTGCGCACACTCGACGGCATCAAGAAGTTTTCCGGGTACATCGATGGCTTTGGCCAGATGGTCGAACTCAAAGGGTATGGCTCGGAGGGGCACGATAGCGCCCATCCCGATTATGGAGGGAACTTCAACACGCGCGCCGGGGGACTCAAAGACCTTAATTTCCTGATCGAAAAGGCGGCGGAGTATGACACGGATATAGGCTTCCACATCAACCATACCGAGGCCTATCCGGAGGCGCGCTCCTTCTCGGAAGAGTTGCTCTCGCAGCCCCGGCATAAAGCGTGGGCATGGCTAGACCAATCCTACCACATCGACCGATTTGCGGATACCATCTCCGGCAACCTCTACGCACGGCTCGAGGAGATGAAGCGCGAGGTTCCCGGCCTGGCATTCACCTATGTGGATACCTACGGCGGCAAGGAGTGGGAGGCCTGGAAAC
>DAOVNC010000212.1 GCA_030630445.1 Kiritimatiellales bacterium
ATAGCTACGCGCGCGGCCCGGCGGAAAACCTGACCGTTCTCTCATATGCGAGGGAACCGAAGATGGGTATAAACTTCCCGATTGAATGGACGGTCACCTATGGTAAAGGGCGCATCTACAATTCCACCTTGGGGCATGTTTGGAAGGATCAGGCGGAGCCCGAGGGAATCCGTTGCGCCGGCTTCCAGACGCTGATGCCGCGCGTGGTGCAGTGGCTTGCGAACAGGCCGGTCGATTCCGTGCTGCCCAAAGACTTCCCAACCCAAGAGGCTCCGAGCCTGCGGCCCTATTCCAAAATGCTAGATCCAGTTGCAAAATGATGGTGCCGCCGAGCCGTCGGCGACATGCCAAGGGGATTAGCGAATCCAGTCAACCCACTCTTTTTCGGCTGCGCCTGCATTCAGTTGGCCGGGATAGACGATCAGCCGATAGCGCAGGTTCAGGGTCTCGCCGGCTTTGATGGTGTGCGGGGCGTCGTGGATGACGGCGGGCGTCATAAAGGGCATGTCTTCGACAAAATACCATTTGGATGGATATCGAAGGTTGGCGGGGTGGTCGAGCATCAGGATGCCGCCGCCCTGGGGTGCGGTGTAGCTCAGCCAGCGGGCGGACTGTCGGTTTGCTCCGGAACCGGAAACTTCTTCGCTGTTGAGGAAGGTGCCGCCGAGCACGGCTTTGTTCATGCGCAGGGAAAAGCCGGCATAACCGCCCCAACTCTTTCCCCTCGGTTGGTTTTGGAGTGGCGTTCGATCAAGCACCACGCCGGCTTCCAAGGCGTGGAATTTGGCCGACCAATCGATGCGGTAGGCTCCGGAGCCATCGGGGGGATGAAGGATTACCGTCCGCTCTTCGGTCATTACCACCGTGCCGGTTTTGGCCGGAGCGTAGGCGAGATCCATTTTAAGCGTCACGGTCTTGTCCGGTGAAACGGAGCGTTGGATCCGCAGGAGCTGGGTCAGCCCTTCGGACTGCCCGGTTTTTCGGTTTTCCTCCCAATAGTTCACGTCGTTGATCTTTTTCCACGAAAACCAGAGTCCGCGATGCCATGGATGGTCTTGGGGGCGGAGATTGGAGAATACCTGCCCGGCTGTAGTTGCCAACGGGTGGAAATAGGGTTTGCCTTCTTCCTTGCAATGGTTCAGTAGCCAGATGGTTTTGCCGTCCATGGAAAGGGAGATGGAATCGGAGGTCTCGGCGATGTCGTACCCTCCGGGCGCCACGCTGGCAAGCAGACTCATAAGCAACGACAATGCAATTTGCTTCATTCTATAACCTCCAGGGTTTTCGCATGGGGCGACTCATCATTTTGATCGCCTCGGGATTGCCGAGAATGGTTTCCTTGGCCGGATCCCATTGGATGGTTTTCCCGGTGCGGATGCAAATGTTGGACAGGTGGCAAATGATGTCGGATCGAACTGCGGAGGCTAGGTCGCCCACCGGCTGTTTGCGCGAAGCCACGCTGTCGATGAAGTTTCTTTGGTGGTTTTTGCTGACCATAAGTCTGACCTTGCCGGGATCCTTGGCCTTCATGCGAAGGGTGTCCGGAAAGAGCTTCCACGTACCTCGCGAAACCGCCACGGCCCCTTCGGAACCGACGAACAGGACTCCGTGGCCGAACGGAATTTCGCCGATATGCGGGATATCCTTGGTTTTGCGCATCGATGGGCCGTCCATGAAACGCATTTTCAATCCGTTGGCGTAGGTGCCCTCGATGTCCCAGTGGGTGATGGTGTTGAAGAGCCCTTCGGCTGGAATGGTTCCGATTCCTTTGTATGTAACCGGAATGCCCATACCGGTGTTGTCCGCCCACCATTGGAGGGTGTCGGTGGGGTGCGCGCCCCAGCCGGCGATGAAGCCAATGGCATAGTCGTAGATATGGAAGATGCCATTGTGGACTCCTCCGCCGATACGATCTCGACAGTAGGGAGCCTGCGGGGCGGGGCCTAGCCATAGATTATAGTCGAAGCCATCCGGTATAGGTAGCTCGGGGGTGGCAGAGCCGCCGGCTTGACCCGGTGGGCACCAGATATAGATCTTCTCCACTTCGCCAATGTGGCCGTTAAGGACCAACTCCAGCCCCATCCGAGTCTGCGCTGTCGAGCGGTTTTGCGCCCCGTACTGGAAGACTCGGTTATACTTATCCATAATTTGCCGGGCCGCCAGATCCTGCTCAATGCTGATGCCCAGCGGCTTTTCGGTATACAAGTCCTTCCCGGCGCGCGCGGCTGCCAGCGATATGGGAACATGCCAGTGGTCGGCGGTTGAAATATGGACCGCATCCACATCTTTGTTTGCCAGCAGTTCCCGGAAATCGCTGTAGTCGGGGCATCCGCCGAACTGCTGCGCTTTTACGAGCCGGCGTTGTTTGATCGGATCGCACACCGCCACGATTTCGGATTTTTCATAGCCATGGTAGGTATTTGCGGCAGCGGAGCGGTTACCGCAGCCAATGAGGCCAACACTGATTCGCTCGCTTGGTGACACTGCACCATCCTTGCCCAAGGCGGAGGAGGGGATAATGGAGGGGAAGCCCGCTACGGCTCCACCGGTCAGTATTGTTTTTAGAAAGTCACGTCGATAGGCTTTGATACTCATGGTTCTCTCCTTAGATTCCGCATTCACGTAGATACTTTACGCTTCTCTCATAAATATCGGCCTCACCGATAATCTCTAGCGTCGAGCTTTCAATATTGCAATCCTTCAGCACGTCGCAGACGCCTTTGATATCGATCACGCCATCGCCTAGTGCGATGGTCGAGAAGCCGCAACCATACATCGTCCCGCGCTTCGGTTCCCACTCCGCATCCAGATCCTTCCAGTGGATGTGATGGATCTTATCCTTAAAAACCCGCGCCATTTCAACCGGGTCGGCCCCACCCAGCCAAGAGTTTCCGGTGTCCAGATTCACGCCAAGCGCATTGGGGTTGCCAAGCCGGGCGAATACATCCTGCAAGCCCTTGATGCTATCCGTGATCGGCCCATGCGGTTCCAGCAGGATACGTACGCCATAGTCCGCTGCCATCTTGACGGGCGTGTGCAGCTTTTCCGCCATCACAAAAACCTGTTCCTCATAGGAGAGGCATTTCGCCCACTCCGAGCGAGGGTCGGTATCCGTCGTCACCACATCCTTAATACCGATCGCCGCCGCAAACTGGACCGCCTTCATGATCTCGGCCGTGCCGTAGATCCCCGGATTGCTCGGTTCCAGCAGCCCTGCGTGGGCGCAGACCGTGGAGGGCGTGATTCCATGCCTTTCAAACATCCGCTTCACCTCGAACGGGTTTTCATCCAGACTAATCGTCGGCGAAAAGCCCGCCGTTCCCAGCATGCTACCCCCCGCATTCGTGTCCGTAATGTCGGCGCAGGTGAATCCCATTTCCTTTGCTCGGGTCAGCTGTACATCGACACTGGCAAATGGTTCAATCAATAAAAACAATCCAATATTCATCGTGATTTCCTTTCGTTTCCCAATGTTTTGAAGAAAATAGCAGGCAAAGCGATACGCGTCGTTCCTGTCCGGTCAGTGAAGGATTTCGAACATTTTTCTTCGATCTGTTGCGTTGTGCGCTAAGGTTCCCTCATGGCTCAACAACCCTCACCCATCTTCAAGGAACACGGTAGAACCTACCACGCCGACTCGTGCGACCCACTCATGGAGGCAGTCGGGCAAGGAGAGCTTGTGTTGGAGGCGCTGGCTCGCGCCAACTATCCCGGCCGTCCGCTTGCCGGCGATGTACTGAGGGGGCTGCAATCGGCCGGCTACTGGGATGCCACGCGCGAGCAGCAATGGGGGTTGCCTTGGCATCGCAACGAAGGGATTGAACTGACCTTCCTTGAAACAGGTTCCATGCCCTTTTCCATCGGTGACAAAAGTTGGGAACTTGACCCCGGATCGCTGACCATCACCCGCCCGTGGCAACCGCACAAGGTCGGACTTCCAAACATTGGAATCGGTCGGTTGCACTGGGTTATCATCGATGTCGGTGTGCGCCAGCCCCATCAAGAGTGGAAGTGGCCGGAATGGTTCGTCATGATGCCCGACGATTTACGGGAGCTCACAGCCTGCCTCCGAGAAAACGAACAACCTGTCTGGCAATCCAGTTCCGAGATCCAGGAATGCTTCAAGCAGATTGGAAAAACCATCCAGACCCGGAAAAATTGCGAGTCGCGCCTGGCGGTCTACATCAACGAGCTGTTTCTGCACCTGCTTGAAATGTTCCGCGACCAGCAGGTCCCGCGCACCAAATCATTGACCGACGCGCAACGTAGCGCGACACTGTTCCTCGCCTCGCTCGAAGGCAGCCTCGTCGAAGAATGGACGCTCGACTCCATGGCGGAATGTTGCGGGTTGGGAGTGACGCGCTTTGTGCACTATTGCCGCCAGATCACCAACCAGACGCCCATGCAATATCTCAATCATCTGCGGCTCATCGCCGCCACGGAAATGCTTGCATCGGCTCCGGAGAAAAGCATCACCGATATTGCTTTTGGCTGCGGGTTTTCATCCAGCCAGTACTTTGCAACCGCCTTTCGCAAACAACACGGATGCACCCCTCGGCAGTATCGATCCAAGTAGCGTATTCCAACCAAAATGATGTTGCGGATCAGTCCAACCTTTGGAAACGTGGCGGCATGAAATATTTTCTGTTCGATATCGGGAATGTGCTGGTGGATTTCGAGTTTGTGAAACAACTCGAGGGCATCGCGGCGGGATCGGGCCGACCGGTCGAGCCGCTGTCGGAGCGCGACCGCGAGATGCAGGACGCTGTCGAGCGCGGGCGCATCAACGATGAGGAGTTCGTGGCCTATCTCAACGAAGCCAAGGGCCTTTCGTGGGTCGTGGGCGACCTGGTTAATATTTGGCGCGGAACCTACACCCTCAACAAAGCCGGTTTCGGGTTGTTTCAGGATGCCGTGCAGGCGGGTGTTCCGGTCTATCTCCTGAGCAACCTTGCGCAGCATCACACCGACGCGCTCGAAGGGAACTGGCCTGGGTTTTTCGACGATGTGGCCGGTCGTTTCTTTTCCTATGAGATGGGAGCCCGCAAGCCCGAGCCGTCAATCTACCGGCAAACACTCGATCACCTTGGCGTTGAAGGCGAGCAATGCTTTTTCATCGACGACATGGCCGAAAACGTCGAGGCCGCCCGCGGGGCGGGGATCGAGGCGCATCGATTCATCCCTGAAAACCATGCTGCCATCCGCAAGGCGGCGACAGAGTTTTTTGGTTGGGCGTAGCTCCGCGCCACTTTCGGCGGGGCATGTAGTGGCGGCTCTTAGAGCCGCTGGCGGCGGATCGGCAAGCGCTTCTAAGAAACGCCGCTACAGCAAGAGGCTTGCCATGGCGGCGACGGAGTTTTTCGGTTTTTCGTAGACGGAGCTTCCAGCTCCGTTGGGTATGGCCGAAGCGCGTTGATCGATCAAATGGAGCAAGATGCTCCATCTACGAAAAAGCCCCGCAGTTGCGGGGCTCCGTACTACCCGTCAATTGAAAAAGGCCTGTACTTTGAACATTTCTTATTCTTGACTAGGAGGTGGAGCCTATTCCGCGATTATGCGGTAGAAGGTCTGATCCTCCGTCGTCGGAGCGGTGACGGTGATACTGCCCGTTCCGGTGGTGGTCATCAACGTGTTCCAGTTCGCAGGGGAGAGCAGGTTGGAGTTGGTCTGAACGTTGTAGGTCACTCCGGCATAGCCATTCCACGAGAGTTCCATGTTGCCGGAAATGGGACCGGCGATGGTCAGGGAGGTGGCTGGCAGAACGAAAGGTCTGTTATTATTATAGAGCAATGCAACAGTAGACGCACTAATCGCAGAACCAAAAAGCCACACTTCATCGATCTGGCCGTCATAATCGTAATTAAAACTGGTGTTGGAGTATGCTTCGCCTATCGTCGCGAAGTTAAAATCAGTACCGGCTGCACCCGCTGCGGTGCTGAAGAAGGAGCCGTCTTGGTATAGAGTAACATCGCTACCCAAAACCACAACCGCCCAGTGATGCCATGCGGTGTCTTCGTCTCCCGTTGCAAAGTCGTTCGAGTAGTCTGTATGGTTGGAGCGCCAACGTGCTCCGCCAGATTGCGTGTCAATCCAGAAAAAATCCGTGGTGTTTGAACGGTCGCCAAGAACCATTCCGTCCTGATCCAGTACAGCGTTACGATCCTTTGCCCAAAAAGCAAATGCAAAGCCATTTGCATCCGTCGCCATAATTTGCGGGGTGAGATCGATACTGTCCTTGTCAGCTGAAAAATTCATGGCTCCGCCTCCAAACACATATTCACCCGCCGTAGTGGTAATGCCACTATTGCCGATGGTGTCGACATCATTTAATGTTCCGTTTAGACCGTTTCCGGAAACATCGGTGTAGTCGGAGTCAAAGCTCCAGTGGCCGACTACGTCAGCTTGGACCGCATGTGCAAC
>DAOVNC010000249.1 GCA_030630445.1 Kiritimatiellales bacterium
AACAGCGCCAGATACATCGTCACAACGACCAGCGCTGCGACCAGCCCAAGCTCCTCTCCAATGATGGGAAAAATAAAGTCGGTGTGCGCTTCGGGAAGATAGTTCATTTTCTGCATCCTGTTTATTCTGGGTGCGAAAATCGCGCTCAACGCACGCGACGACTTTGGCCGCTTTCTCGCCTTTGGCATCACGCTCATGATCACGATGCAGGCGCTGATCAACTTTGCGGTGGTCACGGGCTGCGTGCCCACGAAGGGGTTGGCGCTTCCATTCATCAGCTATGGCGGATCAAGCCTTGTTGTTTCCGGCGTGATGGTCGGCATTTTGGTGAACGTGGCACACCTCGGGATGCATGCGCCCACCGCCGCATCGCGCAACCCTTTCAAGGATCGCGCACGAAAAGTATAAAGTTGGATGTATGAAAAACGAATACGAACTGCTCGATAGCGGCAACGGAAAAAAACTCGAACGCTTTGGCGATGTGGTGTTGGATCGCCCCTGCGCACAGGCCGTGTGGATGCCGCAACGGCCCGACCTTTGGGAAACGGCCACCGCCCGCTTCGACCGTGTCGGCGGCCATAACTGGGAAGGGCGCGGGAAACTTCCCAACGCGTGGAACATCGAAATCGGCGGCGTTGCAATGAAGCTCTCGGCGACGGACTTCGGCCACCTCGGCGTGTTCCCCGAAACCCGCGGGCTATGGGAATGGATCCGCTCGACGCTGAAAACCGAAACGGGAAAAAAAGGCCGGGAACCGAGGTTCCTGAACCTCTTCGCCTATTCCGGCGGGGCAACGCTCGCTGCCGCGCAGTCCGGTGCGCACTGCTGCCACCTCGATGCCTCCAAGGGCATGGTCGACTGGGCGCGCGAAAACGCCAAACTCAACAACCTGCAGGATGCACCGATCCGCTGGATCGTCGACGACGTGATCAAGTTCCTTCGCCGCGAAGTGAAGCGCGGCAACCAATACGACGCCGTCCTGCTCGATCCTCCCTCCTTCGGGCGTGGCAAGAAGGGCGAACTCTACAAGATCGAAGAGAGCCTCATGACCACGCTCGACCTCGTCCATCAGGTTTTAACCGGCGACCCCAGCTTTGTCCTGCTCACCTCCCACACCCCCGGCTTCTCGCCCATCGTATTGAGCAACCTCCTGCGGCAATACAACGAGGGGGGCGCGGTCGAATGCGGCGAAATGCTGTTGACCGGCCCGTCGGACGTCAACGACCTGCCCAATGGAAACTGGGCCCGCTGGATCAACAAATAGATTGTAGGGAGGGAAGGTTTTCAACCGTTCCCTCCCTGTAGTTAAGTTGGGAAAACCATGAGCGATATTAAATACAGCGCTGAAGAACTGGCTCCGCTGATCCTTCATGCGGACAACCATTTGCTGGCGGTTAGCAAACCGGCGGGGTTGCTGACGCAGGACAGCGGCACCGGTTTGCGGAACATGGAGGACTGGGCGCGCGAGTGGGTGCGGGTCGACAAGAACAAGGAAGGCAACGTCTTCCTCAATGCCGCGCATCGGATCGACAAGGCCGTCAGCGGCATCGTCCTCTTTGCCCGCACCAGCAAGGCGCTTACCCGCCTCAACGAAGATATCCGCCAGCGCAACTGCAGAAAGATCTATCATGCCCTGGTCGAAGGCGCGCCGGGAAAGCCGGATGCCGAGCTGATCCACTGGCTTTCGCACGAACACCACTGCGCCGAGGTTTGCCGCGAAGGCGAAAAGGGAGCGCAACGCGCCGTGCTTCGCTACCGGACGCTCAAGCGGCTCGGCAAGCTGACCCTGCTCGAAATCGATCTCGAAACCGGCCGCTACCACCAGATCCGAGCGCAGCTTTCCGCTATTGGCCTCCCGATTGCGGGCGACGAAAAATATGGTGCACGGCAGGTTTCAAAGCGGAAAGACATCGCATTGCACCACGCCCGTCTGGAAGTGACGCACCCCACCACCCGCGAACCCATCATCATTCAAGCCCCATATCCAAGAGAATCGGATTGGTGGGCATTCAAATTAAAATGAGGCGGGTTATTGGCGGGACTGCAGGCAAGGCCATAGGCCTCCGCTGGCCTTGGCGGCAACATGTTGGAATTTTCCGGGAGATTTATCTGGATTTTGGACAAGGGTTCTCTATGGTGCCCCTTTTCCTACGGAATTCGTTGTGGAGTGTGGCGCAATCACTGAACGCCGCGAGAAGCGCGAAACGTAGAATAATGTGAATAAAGTTAAATCTTTCGCTTGCGGAACGTGTGCGGGACGACTACTGTCCTGCGCTTGTCTTTTTTAAGGAAGGGATATTTATGCCGACAATTAATCAACTAGTGAGAAATCCGCGTGCGGTTGCGAAGAAGAAAAGCAAATCGCCCGCACTGACAACCTGCCCGCAGCGTCGGGGGGTATGTCTGCTTGTGAAGACGCAGACCCCGAAAAAGCCGAACTCGGCTTTGCGCAAGGTTGCGCGTGTTCGTCTAACGAACGGAAAAGAAATCAACGCATATATTCCGGGCGAAGGCCACAATCTTCAGGAGCATAGCATGGTGCTGGTTCGCGGCGGCAGGGTGAAAGACTTGCCGGGTGTCCGCTACCACATTGTTCGCGGTGCGCTGGACTGCCTTGGAGTGGACGGACGCAAGCGCGGTCGTTCGAAATATGGTGCAAAAAGACCTAAAAGCTAACGAGAGTTTGAACTATGGCAAGAAGACGCAGAGCTGAGCAAAGGAAACTGATCCCGGATCCCCGCTATGGAAACGAGATGGTTTCGTACATGATCAACGCCGTAATGTGCTGTGGCAAGAAGTCCACTGCCGCGAAGATTGTCTATGGCGCGATCGAAGATATCAAGAGCCAGATGAAGGATGAAGATCCAATCGAAGTGTTCACGCAGGCGATTATCAACGTTTCTCCCCGCTTGGAGGTAAAATCCCGTCGTGTGGGTGGTGCAACCTATCAGGTTCCGCTGGAAGTCAAACCCAAGCGCCAGATTGCCTTGGCCGTTCGTTGGTTGATCCAGCTTTCCGGAAACCGTCGCGGTGTTCCGATGCGCCGTGCGCTGGCCATGGAGCTGATGGATGCCTATCGCGGACAAGGAAACGCGATCAAAAAGCGCGACGACACGCATAAGATGGCCCAAGCCAACAAGGCTTTTGCGCATTACCGCTGGTAATACCCAATCCCAATTCACTTGGAAAAGAGAATGCCTACCGTTGTGAAACAGCAGAATAAAAGTGAAGCAAGGACTTCGGATTCCCCCCGGGAAGCCGAGGGTCGCGGCCGCACCATGTCTGCGATTCGCAACATAGGAATCATTGCGCATATCGATGCCGGCAAAACGACGACCTCGGAGCGCATTCTCTACTATAGTGGTAAAGTCCATAAAATCGGGGAGGTGCACGATGGCACCGCCACCATGGATTGGATGATCCAGGAGCAGGAACGCGGCATTACCATCACCAGCGCGGCGACCACCTGTTTTTGGAACGACCACCAAATCAATATCATCGATACGCCCGGCCACGTGGATTTTACCGTGGAGGTTGAACGCTCGCTTCGCGTCCTGGACGGCGCAGTGGGCGTTTTCTGTGCAGTCGGCGGCGTTCAGCCGCAGTCTGAAACCGTTTGGCGCCAAGCCAAGAAATACAACGTTCCGTGCCTGGCATTCGTCAACAAGATGGATCGCATGGGTGCCGACTTTGACTCCGTAGTTAAACAGCTGCGCGAAAAACTCGCCGCCCCCGCAGTTCCGGTTCAAATCCCATGGGGTGCTTCCGACGATTTTACCGGCGTGGTCGACTTGATTACGATGCGGGCAATGACTTTTAAGGAAGACTCGCTTGGGTCCGAGGTTGAACACACCGATATTCCCGCCGAACTGGCCGCCAAGGCCGAGGAGGCACGCGCCATCCTTATCGAGCGCGTGGCCGAACTCGACGAGGAACTGCTCGAAGCCTACATGGAAAACACCGATGTTTCCGAAAAGGCCCTGATGGCGGCCATCCGCCGCACGACCATCGCCAGCCAGCTGGTTCCCGTCCTCTGTGGATCTTCGCTGAAGAACAAAGGCGTCCAGCCCCTGCTAGACTCTGTGGTGGCCTATCTCCCGTCGCCGATCGACATCCCCGCCGTAACGGGCATTGCGCTGAAGTCGGAAGATGAAGTCGTGCGCGAAGCTAGCGACTTCGAGCCGCTGAGCGGCCTCGTTTTCAAAATGGCGACCGACAAGTATGTCGGCAAACTGGCCTTTGTCCGCATCTATTCCGGCCAGTTGAAAAAAGGGCAGAACATCTACAATCCCCGCACCCGCAAGCGCGAGCGCGTAGGCCGTCTCCTACGGCTGCATGCCAACCATCGCGAAGATGTGGACGTGCTCTACGCCGGCGAAATCGGTGGCATGGCCGGGCAAAAACTCTTCACCACCGGCGACACCGTCTGTACAGAGAACGACGCGATCGTTCTGGAAAACATCGAGTTTCCCGAACCGGTGATCTCCATGGCCATCGAGCCGAAAACCACGGCCGACAAGGATCATCTCGTCGACGCGCTGAACGACCTTTCCGCCGAGGATCCCACTTTCCATATTTCGATCAACGAGGAGACGGGGCAGACGATCATCCAAGGGATGGGCGAGCTTCACCTTGAAATCATCAAGGACCGCATCCTGCGCGAATACAACGTGAAGGCCAATGCCGGGCGGCCGATGGTGGCGTACCGCGAAAGCGTGCTGAAAACCGGAACCGGCAACTTTACTTTCGACCGCGAAATCGGCGGCACTTCCCATTTTGCAAGTTTGCACCTCCAGGTTTCCCCGAAGCCGCAGGGCGCAGGAAACACAGTGGTGTTCGACGTCTCCACCAGCATTATCCCGCAGGAATACCGCACGCCGATCGAAGAGGGGATCAACGCCGCGCTGTTGACTGGCGTGCTTGGCAACTATGCGCTCATCGACACCGAGGTGAAGGTGATCGGCGGCGAGACGCACTCGGTGGATTCCACCGAAATCGCTTTTCGCTCCGCCGCTGTGATGGCGCTGCGCGAAGCGGTGAAAAACTCCAGCCCCACGCTACTCGAGCCGGTGATGCTGCTGGAGATCGACACGCCCGAGGAGCACCTCGGCGACGTACTCGGGGATCTGAATTCCCGCCGCGGCCGCGTCCGCGAAATCAAGGCTTTGAGAGATGTACAAGTTGTGCAGGCGGATGTTCCGCTTGCGGAGGTTTTTGGATATGCAACGAAGTTGCGTTCATTAACAAAGGGTAGGGCGAGCTATACGATGGAACCGCAAGCGTTTGATCCGGTTCCCGCGTCCATGCAGGACTCTATCCTCAATCGGTGAGATAAATTATGAAGAATCAACGTATTAGAATTCGGTTGAAGTCGTTTGACCACAGGGTGCTCGACGTTTCAGCCACGGAGATTGTGGAAACGGCCCGCCGTACGGGTGCCCGCGTGGCAGGTCCGATCCCTCTGCCGACCCGCATCGAGCGGTTCACGGTGAACAAAAGTCCGCACGTGAATAAGAAGGCCATGGAGCAGTTCGAGATCCGCACGCACAAGCGTCTGCTGGATATTGTCGACCCGACCATCAAGACGGTCGAGGAACTGAAAAAGCTT
>DAOVNC010000210.1 GCA_030630445.1 Kiritimatiellales bacterium
CGCCATTGTAGTGCCCCTTCACCGGATCCTCCTCCTGGTTGAGGTCGGGATTGGCCACCGACACGATTAACGTATCGCCTTCCTGCAGCATCACGTAGCAAGGAACCGACACCGATTCCAACCATCCCGTCTCCAACAATCCCGCCTCAAAACAGGCATAGGCCGTGGTCTGGCTTCCCGGATCTTCAACGATATGCGCGGCATTGTCCTGCCGGCGGATCCCGAGCGATGGAAATTCGCCGATGCGTTCAACACTTCCAATCATTGGAAAAACGGCATAGGCATAGGTTCCTTTCCTGGGCGCGGGACCGTGATCGATCCACGCTTTTGCAAACAGGCCGGACGCACTGGACACCGCCCCCTTTTTGCCTTCACCCTTGCGCAGCGAAAATTTGTTGCTCGGCGAAGATTGCTCGCCCACCGTTACGACCACTTTCGAACCGTCGAGGATTTTGTAGCCTGTTCCGATCGGATCGAGCAGCAGGCCGTGGCCGTCATGGTAGAGGGTGTCGTCGATCTGCTTGATGCCGTTTTGAAAAAGCGTGGTGTGCACCGGCGCGGATGGATCGTCGGACTCGATACCGGAACCGAGGCAGAGCAGCTGGCGGCCAAAAGCAAAAACCGACTTGCGCGCCTTGAGGTTTCCGGGAAACGTCAGCTGCCGCTTCACGGGATCGATGGTAAAACCATCGGCCTCGTTGAGCTTCATCGCCCAAACGCCGTTGCCACCGAGCGAGCAGCCGCCGGCATAGGATTCCTCCGACTTGAACATGACCAATGATTCCTCCGGCTCCAGCTCGGCGAAGGGTCGTTCGATGGTGGTGGCGCCCGGTGGATGGTTCCAGTCCCAACCGGGTTCGACATAGCCCGCTTCTTCCGGCGTCCTATTCGGAAGGATCTGCACCACGCCGCTGGATTGGTAGCGTCCGTAGCGGTTGTCGAGGTTGTATATTTCCGAGGCCCAGACATACTTACTGTAGCCCTTGATATTGACCGACCAATCGGCGCGACGATGCACGGAGAGCGCGGCATAGGGGAACGTCCAGTGGCCGTTCGGCGGCGAGGAATCGAGGTCGTATCCGGCAAACGGATTTCCGGGAGGAACACCCCAGAGGCGAACATAGGTTGCGGCCATTTCGGTATCGACGGGAGTGCCGCTTAGGGCGAGCGCAAGGCAGGCGTCTTTCAATTTTCCGATATCGCCGCCCAGCGGATGACGCCCGGCCTGCCCAAGGCCAAAGTAGAGCGGGTTGCTGTAGATGGTTGCCGCGAGGAACGCGCGGCGGAAATTAGCATGCCCGGCTTTGCCGATGCGGAATGCGGTTCCCGAAAGCGCCTTGATGCTGACGGGCACGCGGTCGAACGCACCGGTGGCGTAGGCGGGATAGTGCCCGTAGTGGTGCCACGCTGTTCCGTCGGGCCGGAAGCCTTGGCTGGAGGTCAGCGCCAGCGCAGCGGTTAAATGGTCGGAGTAGGTTTTGAGATAGGTGGCCTGCATGGCTGGATCGGCGGAAAGGAAGGCTGCCATCATGCGGAACGCCGACTGGGTATTGTAGTAGTCGAGGTTTGATTCCAAATGGTCGAGGTCGAGCATTTCGCCAAAGTTGAGCTGCCAACGTACCGAATCGCCGACCGCATTGAGCAAGCCGCGTTCACATAGCTTGTCCTTCATCAGGAAAAAGGCGGTTTGCAGCTCGCGTGTGCTGTAGCCAATGTGGTGGGTGGAGCCTTGCGAGCTGCCGGCCGCCCACCCTTGGTCCAGATAGTATTCCGTGGCCTCCATAAACAGGCCGGACAGATCGGCGGCTCCGGATGCTCGGCTCTCGTTCGCCAGTTGCAACATCAGCTTGCCGAAGTCACGCACCTCCATGAATTCAGGATTAATGTAGCGGATGGGACTGACCTGCTGGCCCAGCTTCAGCGGTTTCGAGAAATTCATCTTCTCGCGAAAATAAGCCGCCCCACGAAGTTTACCCGGCGGGTTCGAGTAGATTTCCATCAACCGTTGCTCTACCGTTTCGAGATCGGCCAACTGTTTCTGCGATGCCGCCGTGGCAGGGAGTGCGGCGAGCATTTCCCAATGCGGGATGGTTGGCATCCAGTGGTCGTGCGAGTGCGCGCCACCCTGCTTGATGAACGGTACTTCGAGGCCGGGATAGGGATGGCGATCATCGATGTATTGGCTGAAGACGATGTCGTCGAACCAAAGCGTTCCCGCAGATGCGGGCGCAATAAAGCGGACCGTCTTAAGATCCGTCGCGCCCCCTTGCATCTCGGGAAACGGAACCCAAACCGTGCGCCAGCCCTTAAAATCCAGGTTCAGATCAAAGTGCGCTTCGCCATTGAACTCGATGCGCAGTTTTTCCCGGACTGGCGTCTCATTATAAAGCGACATCACAAACGTCGGGCTGATGGGAAAATGCGAACCATACTTCGTGCCGCTCTCTTCGGGCGACAGCGCCCGAATATTCGATACCGTCAACTGCCCGCCCCCCCACTTCAACGACTTCGAACCAAACTGCGTGCGGTCAGACACGACTTCGAATCCGCTCCCCTCAAAATGCGCCAGGTCGGATTCGTTTTCGAACGAAGTTCCAACCATCGGAACTTCTGCACGGCACACCAATCCAACCAGAAGTACGACTCCGATGCATGTGGCTCTTTTCGTAGAAGCGACGTCCCCGTCGCTTTTTCGGCGGAGAGGAAATGCCATGCTGCGGCAGTGCGACGAGGACGTCGCTTCTACGATTGCCGTTCCAAATACCCGTTTCATATCCGTGTTTCCTTTTCCGGAACAAGCCGGCATTCGATCAGGTTCAACGTGCGGTCCTCTTCGAGGTCTTCGCAAAGCGGGTCTCTCACTTCATGTTTTGGCATGTCGACCACGGTCAGCTTCAGGGTATGCATCCCCGGTTTGTCGAATTCGACCCCGCCAATGCGGCTGATGGTTTCGGGGTGGTATTTCGATTGGATGTTGTCGAGCGCGACATCCGGGCAAAGCTGGGCCCCCAGCGTTTCGCTGGCCACCTCGACCTCAACATGAATCCCTTCGACCCAATCGTGGCTCCAGTGCCGGTTGGTCAGTGCTTCGAGGCGATAGCGCCCCGGCTGCTCCGCGGCAAACGTCCAGCGCAAGGAGCCGCTCCCTTCGTGGAACCCCACGGGCAAGCCTTTGCGATCAATGGCCAACCGGCTCCCCTTGGAACGCTTGATCTTCGCATTCCCCGCGAACAGGGAAATCGACCCATCGTCCGCAGGAGCCAGCACCTGCTCCGCCTGCGGCACCCCGGCCAACTCCAGCTTCACAACAGGGAAATATCCTTCCGGCGCGCGTTCGGGAAGACCGTCCAACACGAGGCGGTTTTTCACAAGCCATTCGGCATCCCTCTCCTGCTGCACATCAATCCTAGCCTCGGGATCGCCCAGCAACGTGGCTTTCATCACTTGGGTTTTCAACCCCTTCAACCCGAAAGATGGGCCCGGCCATTTTGAAAAGACCAGATAGAGGTTGTTGCCCTTCGCCGTTGCCATGCCCCACGGAAACGGATTGGGAAACGGCGCGGCGCCCGCACCATGGATCGCCTCGCCGTTGGTTTTCATCCACTGCCCAATAGCCTGCAGGCGTTCCACGCTTTCGGACGGAACGGTTCCATCCGATTTCGGGCCAATGTTGAGCAGATAGTTGCACCCGTTGGACACCGAGCGGATCAGCGAATAGAGAAGCTGGCCAGCATCCTTCCAATTAGGGTCGGTGCTTTTGTATCCCCACGAATGGTTCATGGTTGCGGGAACCTCGCCGTCCATGTTTTGGCTGCAATACGGAAATTCGTTGTCGCCCAGCACGGCATAGTCGCCATAGCCGTTGCCGACGCGGTCGCACACCAGACAACCGGGTTGCATGCGGCGAACCAGCTTGGCGAATTTCCGGCTCTGCTCCCGCGTGGAATCGACCGGGGTGTCGTACCACACCAGCCCGATCTGGCCATACTCGGTCAGCAACTCCTTCATCTGCGGAATGCACTTTCCATCCATGCAGCGATTGAAGTCGGAGCCCCGCTCCTCCAGCGGAACGGGATGCTGCCCCTTCCATTCGTTCCACGCCCCGTCCGGATGGTGCCAGTCCTGCCGTTGGGAATAATAGATGCAAAACTTGATGCCCGCTTTCGCGCACGCTTCGGCCAGTTCCTTGACGACGTCGCGCCCGAACGGACTGGCATCGACGATATTGAACGGATCGACCTTGGAATGGAACATGGCAAAGCCGTCGTGGTGCTTGGCGGTGAAAACAAGGTATTTCATACCCGCATCGACCGCCAGCTTCACGATGGCATCGGCATCAAATCCGGCGGGATTGAACTCGGCTGCGAGTTTTTCATATTCGGCCATGGGGATTTCGGCAAAGCGCAGAATCTGTTCGCCGATGCCCGGCACCTCGCGCCCCTTCCAGACGCCCGCCGGAATCGAATAAAGCCCCCAGTGGATAAAGAGCCCAAAGCGCGCCTCGCGCCACCATTCCAGTTTATCGAAATTCACCACACCCAACCACTCCATTTTTTAGGCAGAATAATTTTATGGCAGAACAATTCGGCAGCCATGGAAAAAATTATTTTGCCACCCAATTATTCTGCCCTACTCCCCACCAGCCGTTTGTATTCGTCCATGCTCCAGACCAGCGGTTTGCCAAGATTGGAAGCCCACCGCTTGTAGTCGTTCCGCAGGGACTTGACCACTTCGGGATGCCGTGCGGCCACCTCGGTTTGTTCGCCGACATCGTTCTGGATATTGAACAGCTCGGTCGTGCCGGTCACCTCGTTGCACCGCAGCAGCCAAGGTCCCTTCATCATGGCCCAGGAGGCATCGCCCGCCTTGTCCGGACTTGACGGGGCGGCGTCGGTGCGCTCGGTGACATATTCCCAATAGTCGCGCCAGAATTCCTTGTTGTCCTCGCTCCAGTGCATGATCTCCGGCCCGGCCCAAAAGATCGCCTCGTGCGGCTTCGAATCGCTGTCCAAATGCGGGCGCAGGTCGACACCATCGATATTCGCAGGCAACTCGATCCCGGCGGCGGCGAGTGCGGTCGGCATGACATCGATGGAGGCCACGCGCGGCTCGTATTTGGCGGGAGCCAGCTTGGCCGGCCAGTGCGCCACCATCGGCACCTGCATGCCGCCCAGATGGAAATTACCCTTGTTGCCCCGGAACGGCCCGTTCATCGGTGGCGGCGAATCAATCACCGCGCCGTTGTCGCTGAGATAGAAAATCAGCGTGTTGTCGAGTTGCCCCCTTTGCTCCAGCGTTGCGATAATTTTCCCGAGTCCGTCATCCACGGCGGCAAGGGTTGCGTAGTAGTTGTCGACCTCGCGATTGCCGGTATCGAAGCGCTGGTATTTTTCGGGCGCGGGCGCTTCCAACGGAATGTGCGGCGCGCTGTAGGCCAGATAGACGAAGAACGGATCGTCGCCGGATTCCTCGATGAACCGAACGGCATCGTCGGTGAATTCGTCGGTTACATATCCTTCAGCCCTCACGTTTTCCACTCCCCGGAAAAGACTCGGCGAATCATAGTAGGAGGTGCCGGAGCTGTTGAATCCAAAGTAGCGGTCGAACCCACGGTTGATCGGATTGTGCTCCGGGATGCACCCGACGGTGGCGTTCTTGTGGTAATCGTTCGTTTGTACGGGCAATGGCTTCCTGGTGGTTTTCCCAAGGTGCCACTTGCCGATCATCGCGGTGCGGTAGCCCGCCTTTTGCAGTAGTTCGGGCAGCATGGTTTCCGAAAGCGGCACACCGGCTTTCGCCAGATCGCAATTGTCGTAGATGCCGAAGCGTTGCTGGTAGCGGCCGGTCATCAGCGCGGCGCGCGACGGTCCGCATACCGGCGAAGTAACATGCGCGTTCATGAAGGTCACGCCGTTGCTAGCCAGCCTCTGCAGGTTGGGCATGGCCTTGTTCGCCGCCGCTTTCGCCTTCTGCTCGTCGCATCCATATCGTTTTGTGTTCTTGGTCAGGAACAGCATTTCATCCGGATAGTCGTCCGAATAGATCGGCAATTGGCCAAAGCCCTGGTCATCGACCAGCACCACGATAATATTAGGTCTTTCTTCCATGTCGGCAATACTCCCGGCCACAGCCAAAGCGCAGATTGCGCCCATGATTCTTTTAGGTTTCTTTTGCATTTTCCTCACATCGGTTCAATAGCTCCAACAACTCCGCCTGGACACCTGCTGCCTCATCCGAGGTCCATCCGCCTTCGCCCGGCTTCGGCGCGACAAGAAGATTGACCGCATCGGCCACCGCGGCATCGGTGCGGTAGAGTTCGTGTACCTGTTCACCATCATCGCGGCGGATTTCCCGAAGGTAAATTACTTAGTGAGAAAAGATTCTCAAGCCTTAACCAGAAGAAATCACGTGAGATGTGAGATATCGTAGATAGTACAAGAATTGGTAGCAACATAACA
>DAOVNC010000025.1 GCA_030630445.1 Kiritimatiellales bacterium
CAGCGGAGTAGGATGTCGCAGGGTTGGCGCGCAAATCCATCGCAGTAGTGCTCACTCCCAAAACGATGGGTAGGTGATTGACTTTGGCAAGGGCCTCCATTGTGAGGTCGGCATCGGCAACGGCTTGTTCTGCGGCAATCAGGGCCAGTTGGGTAAATCGACCCATCCGCTTCGCTTTTTGCTGAGGTTTAAAAAAAAGCTTTGGATCAAATCCGGGAACTTCGCCTGCAATTCTGCAAGGCAAGTCAGATGCGTCGAAAAGGGTAACCGGACCGATGCCGGATTCGCCAGCGAGAAGGGATTTCCAGAAGGCGTCTTTACCGATGCCGTTTGCCGCGAGCACACCGAGCCCGGTTATGACCACTCTGTTTTTGCCGATCACGCGTTAAATCCCCACCTCATAAAGCCAAGCCAATGAAAACAGACTCTCCATTAACCCCATAAAGAAAAGACGCTCTACGATGAATGGCTACTGCATCCATTTATTTTGTCGCGCATTAAATATCAATATGTTGTGTACTTCAAGGAATAATATACCACCTATGGACAAAAAGCAGATGACAAGTGGCACGTCAGTTGATAGAACTTGGGAGCTGGAACAATAGAAAAATCATTAGGAGCTATGGATATGGATACGCAGTGCAACAGAGCCGGACTGAAAATACTAATCTTCTTGACGCTGGGGGCCATTGTGCAGAGTGCCTGTGCCGATGGCTATCGCAATCCGCCACCGACCGCCGAGGGCATCGGAAAGTCGGGTGCCAATATGGTTTTCGTGGATGATGCTTCGGCTATTTCCTACAACCCGGCAAACCTAGGAATGCAGACCAACCGTTCTTTGGTTGTTGCTGCAACGTTTGCTCGGACTGAAACTACCTATTCTCCATTTCCCGGAGTGAGCGTTGAGTCGGATGGTGACTGGAACGTTCTTCCGAATCTTTATTATTCCCAGCCCATTGGCGAGAAGGGGTGGGTTGCAGGGATCGGCATTAATACACCATATGGGCAAGGCGTGTCGTGGAATGCATCAGACTTTGCACCTGGTGTGGCCCTGGGGGATACGGTTCCGTATGAAGCAAGTGTCCTGTTTCTTAATATCAACCCAACCATAGCCTTTCCGGTTCATGAGTCTGTGTACATAGGCGTTGGTCTGGATGTGGTTTATTCCAAACTGGAATTGAAAGCACTAAACGGAGTAGCTCTTAATCCTCTCCCACCTCCTCCGGTAATAATTGTGCCATCGGAGGGGGATGGTGACGGCTGGGGGATTGGGGGCAATATTGGAGTAACCTGGTTGCCGACCTCCCGCCAGCGCGTGGCCGTGACCTATCGTAGCCGAGTTGACATTGATTATAAAGGCGATTTTGAAGTTGGGGGAGCCGGTGCAGGGGATTTTGAGACGACGATTAAATATCCTAATATCATCGGTCTTGGCTACGGCATCCAGTTAACAGACGATATTCAACTTGAAACGCAGGTTGAGTGGTTGCAGTGGTCGGTGAACGATACACAGACCCTCGTGACTGGCCCGGCATCCAGTCCAATAGTTAATAACTGGGATGACACCTTTACCCTTGGGTTTGGTGGAAGCTGGGCGGTAACGGATTCGTTGGTTGCCCGCGCAGGCTACGCTTTTATCCCGTCACCTATTCCTGACGCAACGGTTACTCATCTGCTGGCGGATGAAGATCGCCACGCATTGAGTTTGGGGGTTGGATATGCTTTTGGCTCTCATCTTGTTGATTTGGCATATACGTTCAGCATTTACGATGATCGTGACAGCACTCCATCGGGTGCTTATGAGGTTGATTCCAACCTCATTGGTATGACATATTCCCTCTCTTTCTAGGGAGATGGGCATGATCACAGAAACGAAGGAAATGCTTGGGAAAATTCTTGTCATCGACGATGAGCGCGGGCCGCGCGAAAGCCTGCGCATGGTGCTGAAATACGACTATGAGGTTTTCTTGGCCGAGCGGGTCGATGGAGGAATCGAGCTGCTCCGCGAAAAGAAGCCGGATCTCGTGATCATGGATATCCGCATGCCGGAAAAAAGCGGGATCGAGGGATTGCAGGAAATCCGAGAGATTGATCCCAACGTATCCATCATCATGCTCACGGGCTATGGCGACCTCGAAACCGCCCAGAAGGCCATCCGCTTCGGAGCGAACGACTATCTCCAAAAGCCGTTCGACGTCAACGAAATCCAGGAAACCATCAAGAAGTATGTCGATCGCGCCAGGTTGATCAAGCGCAAGCGCAAGGCCCAGGAAGAGATGCAGAAGATGACGCAGTCGCTTGGGCGCGAGGTGGGCAAGACCAACAAGATGACGTCCCTCGGCGCGGCTTCTTCCGAGCTGGTGCGCGATCTTCGCAATCCGTTGACCATCATCCGGGGCTATCTTGACTTGCTCGTCTATGAACTGAAGGAAAAGCAGGAAATATCTTCGCCGGGCATGGATGACTATCTCGACCAGATCGAGACGAATGTCGAGCGTTGCGCCACTCTGGTCGAGTCATGGCGCGCACTGGGGCGCATGGATTTTTCCCAGATGCAACGGCTCAACCTTCCCAAGCTCCTCAACGATTGCTTCCGCACGACCACCGCCCATTCGGATATTTCGTTTACCGTGCAGGCGGAAGGGGCCGAGGAGCAGTACGAAATGCTTGGCGAGCGCCTACAGGTGAGACGCGCCCTGCAAAACCTGATCGACAATGCCGTTACCGCCCTCGAGCACCAGCCGGATCCCGCGATTACCGTGGCATGCTCCATGGACAACACCGATTTGGAGATCCAGATCAAAGACAACGGTTGCGGGGTTGACACGCAGAGCGTGCGCTGGATCTTCGAGCCGTTCGACATGACCGCTACTATCGAAAAAGGCGCAGGGCTTGGTCTATTCATCACCAAGAAAGTCATCGAGGAGCACCGCGGAACGCTTCAGTTCGAGAGCCATGCGGGCGAAGGCACGATTGTCACCGTGCGCGTTCCCCAGGCGCATACCGCTCTTGGCTACTATTCCCGCCCCGATGCAATGATCAAATCCTGATAGGCATTCAATGGAAAATTCCTTGCCCGCAACTGCAGCAATCGAGGCCTGGGAACGGGATATCGGCGAGAATTCGGTTATTGCGGACGCTGGATTCCTTGAAACCTACACCGAAAGCGTTTGTGCGTCGCAACGGCAGGTCGTGGCGGTTCTCATGCCCGGATCGCTCGAAGACGTGCAGAAGGTTGTAGCTACGGCCAACACGCACAAGATCCCGCTTTATCCCATCAGCTGCGGCAAGCAGTGGGGAATGGGCTCGCGGTTGCCGGTCAAGGACGGAGCGGCCATCGTGGATCTTGGGCGGATGAACCGCATCATCGAGGTCAATGCCCAATACCACTATGCGGTTGTCGAACCCGGCGTCACCCAGCGGCAATTGCTCGACCACATCAAGGAAAACAATCTGCCGCTCATGCTCAACGTCACCGGCTCCACCTCCGACACCAGCCTGATCGGCAACGCGATGGACCGCGGCGTTGGCTACTTCGACTCCCGCGCCCACGGCATCTCCAACATGCAGGTCGTGCTCGGCAACGGCAAAACCATCCGGACCGGCTTTGGCCACTACGAAAACGCCAAGACCAAAAACCTCTATCACCACGGCATCGGCCCCTCGCTCGACGGGCTCTTCCCGCAGGCCAACTTCGGCATCGTCACCTCCGCCTGCATCGACCTCATGCCCAAGCCCGACGCGCACATGGCCGCCATCATCAAGATCGACTCCGAAGAAAAACTGCCCCTGCTTATCGACGCGCTTGTATCGCTGCGTTCGCGCGGTGTGTTCCTGAGCGTTGCGCATGTTGGCAACCGCGAGCGCTCCTTCATAACGCTCGCCCCATTGCTCTGCGAACAGCTCATTGCGTCCGGTGCGCCCCCCAACGAAGCGACCCGCGCCAAGGCGGTCAAGATGCTCGAAGACGGTGGCTTTGGCCCATGGAGCGCCGCCATCGGCGTGCTCGGCACCCGGGCGCAGATCAAGCTCGCCAAAAGGGAGATCCGCAGGGCTGTCGGCGGGTTCGCCAAAACCATGTTTCTCAACGACGCCCTCATTGCCGGGGCAAAGGCCATTGCCGAAAAACTTGTTTTTATCCCCGCCGTCCGCACCCAGCTCATGATGCTCAAGGCCGTCGAACCCGTCTACGGCTTCACGCGCGGCGAAGCGACCGACAAATCGCTCCTGTCGGTCTACTGGGCCGCCGGCGACTTCGACCACCTCGACGACCCCGACCCCGACCACTCCGATAGCGGCTTGATCTTCTGCCTGCCAATCATTCCGGCCTTTGGGGAAACCGTATCCGAAGTCGTGCGCGACACTCGCGACACCTTCGCCCGACACGGGTTCGATGCCGCCATCACCGTCAACCTCATGACGACCAAAGCCATGGAGGGCGTCGTTAGCCTTGCCTTCGATCGGCGCGACGAGGCGAAAACCAAGGCCGCGCACGCCTGCATCCAAGAGATGGAGGCGCGCTACATGGAGCAGGGCTATCCCCCGTACCGCGTCGGCATCAATTCGATGCACCACGTCGTCCGCGAAGACGATCCCTTCTGGTGCACCGTCCGCGATCTAAAGAAGGTGCTCGACCCCAACGGGATCATCGCCCCCGGCCGCTACAATCTTGTTTGATTCAGGGATTGAATTTTCTCTCCCCTTGATTAGACTGTTTCGAGTATACGAACGCCGGGGAAGCATTGCATGACAGGGAAAGACATCATCTGCATTCTGGTCGCCTACCTGCTGGGGGGCATCTGCACGGGCTACTATCTCGTGCGGTTCAAGGCCAAGCTGGATATTCGCGAGCAGGGTAGTGGCGGTGTTGGCGCGCGCAATGTTGGGCGGATTCTCGGCAAGCCGGGTTTCGTTGTTACGCTGCTTGGAGACTCGCTCAAAGGCTTGGTTGCCGTTGCTTTGGCGCGCAAGTTTGATCTTGCCGACCCCGCTGTGTCTCTCGCCCTCATCGCTGTTATAGCCGGCCACATTTGGCCGTTACCGCTCCAGTTTCGCGGGGGCCGCGGCATCGCGACCGCCATCGGGGCCTACCTCGCCTACGATCCCGCTCTCGCATTGCTGCTACTGGGCATCACGGCGGTGCTGATGGTATTCCGACGCGGATTTATTCTCAGTGGGCTGGCGGCATTCCTGTTGTTGCCCCTGGTTGCCTACGCACTGGAGCAGCCCGGTCATACCGTCGCCGCGTTGGCGGGCGCATCGGTCATTATTCTTTTTGCGCACCGCGAACGTATTCGCAGGGCGTTCGGCGAAGAACTACCCCAAAGAGAGGCATAGAAATGGGCTTGTTGGATGAATTTGATTTTAAAATTGCAGAGCAACCGTGGGAGTTCGAAGCGGTTCATGCGCTGAACTATAAAACCTTCGTAGAGGAGATTCCCCAGCACACCCCCAACCCCGACCGGAAATTGGTCGATAAGTTCCACGAGGAAAACACCTACATCATCTGCGCCAACGAAGAGACCCGCAAGCTGGCCGGGATGATCGCCTACCGCGACCAGCGCCCGTTCTCGCTCGATCAGAAACTCGAAAATCTCGACTCCTATCTGCCGGCCGACAGTGCGCTCTGTGAAATCCGGTTGCTGGCCGTTGAAGAGGAATACCGCTACACCCGCATCTCGCAGGGGCTGATCGCCCAGCTCGTCGAGCATGCCATCGACCGCGGGCGCGAGATTTTTGTCATATCCGGTACCGTGCGCCAAATCAAGCTGTACAAGTACCTCGGCTTTGTGCCCTTTGGCCCTCTTGTGGGTAGCGAGGATGCGCAGTACCAGCCCATGTACGGAACGGTTGACGACTATCGCAACCTTCAGAACAACACCCGCTCCTTTGCCAAGGAGGTTCCTGAGCTGTCCAACGATACTGCCGTTGCATTCAACTTCCTGCCCGGACCCGTTGACTTTTCCAAACAGGTGCAGGAGGTCTACAACAACAAGCCCTGCTCGCACCGAGGCGATGTCTTCGTGCAGGATTTCCAGACCGTGCGCAAACTGCTCTGCGAGCTGCTCAATGTGCAACAAGCCGAAATCATAATGGGTTCCGGCACGCTCGCCAACGATGCCGTCGCCGGCCAGCTCGCTCTGCTGTGCGCGCCCGGGCTTATCCTCGTCAGCGGGGAATTTGGCCGCCGCCTCGTCAAGAACGCCAACGGGGCCAAGCTCTTTTTCCAAATCTTGGAAATTCCCGAAGGGCAAAGCTTTCAACGTCCGGAAATCGAAAAGGCACTTCGCGACAATCCCGACATCGAATGGATTTGGGGAACGCACTGCGAAACCTCCACCGGCGTGCTCAACGACCTTGAAATGTATAAGCAGGTCTGCTCCGCTCGCGGCCTCAAGCTCTGCATGGACTGCATCAGCTCCATTGGCACCGTTTCCGTCGACCTCTCCGGCATCTACCTCGCCTCCGGCACCAGCGGGAAAGGGCTCGCCTCCATTTCCGGCCTCTCCATGGTGTTCCACAACCACGACTTGAAGCCTGCCCCGGACTATCTTCCCTGTGCATTGGATCTGGGAATCTATCAAGCGAGCAACGGCATTCCATACACCATCCAGTCCAACCTGGTCTATGCGCTGCTGGCCGCGCTTAAGACGCGCGACTGGGGGAAACGCTTTAAAGATGTGCGTGGCTGGTCGACCACAATCCGCCGCAAACTCGCGGCGATCGACGCGCCGATCTTGGCCCCCGACTCCTGCGCCATGCCCGCTGTCGTCACCATTGCCCTTCCTGAAATCCACTCATCGGAAGCCATCGGCGATGTGCTCAAGGAGCACGGCGTGCTCATCAGCTACCGAAGCGGCTATCTGCTCGAACGCAATTGGATTCAAGCCTGCATGATGGGCGCGGAAAACAGACCCACCGAAAAGTTCGTCCGCCTGCTCAAGAAAGAGCTCGCCCGGTAGCGATCTAGCAGGCCGGGAAAGGAGATTGCCATGAAGAAACCCAGGGAATGGATCGTGGTGTTGGCGACGGTTTTGATGGCCACCGGCTGCGCTCGCCAATCGGCTCCATGGGTTGCGGAGCATGTGTCGACCACTGCGGGTTTCGATGTGCCCGAGTGCGCGCTGGTTGGCGACGGAGTGGTGTATGTTTCCAATATTGAGAGGCTGCCGGGGGAATACTGGAGCGACGATTCCAAGGGGTATGTTTCAGTGCTGAACCCGGAAGGGGGCATTGAAACCAAACGCTGGGTAGAGAGTCACCCCTCGGCAGTGCTGCATGGTCCGAAAGGCATGTGCCTGTCGGGGAAATATATCTATTTCACCGACAACTCCCGGCTTATGCGCTGCACGCTCGAAGGGGGCCTCCCCGAGGTGGTGGCGGATGGCTTCGGCAAAGCCAACGACCTGGTGGAGAACGGAGGAAGCGTCTGGGTATCGGATATCCTCCACGGCAAAGTATTCTGCATTGCCCCCGATGGTAGCCAGCGGGAAATCCATGCGCCGGAAGGCATCAACGGAATTACGTTCTTCAAGGGAAAAATGTTTGGCGTCAGCTGGTCGCTGCACGAGATCTACGAACTCGATCCAACCGGAAAAAACGCGCCGCAGGCCTTTGGGCTGGCTGGCCACTTCATCAACCTCGACGGTATCGAGGTGCTGGCCGATGGAACCCTGATTATCTCGGACTTCATGGGAAACAAGGTCAGCACAGTCAGCCCCGACCGTTCCTCCGTGCGAACGCTGGTGGAAATCACTTCCCCGGCCGACATCGGTCTGAACCGCGCCGAAGGGTTGCTGTATATTCCGCATTTCATGGAAGACAAACTGTCGGTCTACCGGCTCAGGCAGATCCGATGAGGCGTGCACCGGCAATTGTTTTGGCGCTCCTCGTTGTGCTGGTTCCCGTGTATGCCGCGATGCCCGCCGACCTAGGGACGGTGGACAGCGTCCTCGTCCTGACCCGCGACACGCTGGCATTCGTGCAGGAATCAACACCGCTCCCGGACTTGGAAAAAGAGTTCCAATCCTTGGTAAAAAGGATGGAGGCCAGCGACGGCAAAGAGGAGTTTCTTGACGAACTGCGCGGTCTGCGCCGCCGGATCATTCTTTCGCATCCGTTGCTGGGCTTCGACGACCTGCTCATCAACAAGCGGCTCGTACCCGCGTTTTCGCACCAGTCCGATCAATACCTCGGTCGCCATAGCGGCGCGGGCGACGGCCTGGTGGTGCTCCGCAACTGGAAGAGCCAGCCGACCGAAGAGGTACTGCTTAAGGATCGGCTCCCCGTCGGGTCCGTGCTGCATCCCGACCTTTCCTACGATGGCCGCCGGATTCTCTTTTCCTACTGCGACCACTCCGAGGCGCGCAAGAATCACCGCCGCTACTTTATCTATGAAATCAATACCGATGGCTCCGGTTTGCGCCAACTCACCGGAACCGCCGCCGATCCGCTCGAAGGCCTGGAGGGTCGCCGCACCGCGCTGATCGAGGACTTTGATCCGTGCTATTTGCCGGGTGGCCGCATTGCCTTTGTTTCGACCCGCAACCAAGGCGGGGTGCGCTGCCACCACGGCGGACGCTACTGCATGACCTACACCCTCTACGGCTGCGACGGCAACGGCGTCGACATTCGGCCCATCGCCTATGGCGAGGCCAACGAATGGGATCCCTCCGTCATGAACGACGGGCGGATCATTTGGTGCCGTTGGGACTACATCAACCGCCACGATACCATCTATCAGGGACTCTGGACCACCAAGCCCGACGGCACATCCACCGCCCACTACTACGGCAGCTATACCCGCAACCCCTGCCTAATATCCGAAGCCAAGTCCATTCCCGGAACGCGCCTCATCTGCGCCACCGCCGGGCCGCACCACGGCTACATTGCCGGTTCCATTATTCTGATCGATCCCGCCAAAGGGCGGGACGGCGAAGCGCCGCTCCAGCGCATTACCCCCGAGGCGCGTTTCCCGGAAACCGAAGGCTGGCACGAAAAGGCCTATTGCACCCCGTACCCGCTCAGTGAAAATCTTTTCCTTGCGGCCTACACGCCCGGAAAAATTAAAAAGCAGGGGAGCGATCCCTCTGCCGATGCCTATGCCATCTATCTGGTCGACACCCTCGGCGGGCGCGAGCTGGTCTATCGGGA
This sequence comes from Kiritimatiellales bacterium, assembly GCA_030630445.1. GTDB lineage: Bacteria > Verrucomicrobiota > Kiritimatiellia > Kiritimatiellales > Pontiellaceae > Pontiella. Next base: position 9,154 of record DAOVNC010000025.1, read on the forward strand.
TCCCGAAATTTCCTGCTTCGCACCCATTCCGATTCAGCCGCGAAAAAAGCCGCCCGCGCTGCCCTCTATTCTGCCCGATGCGCCTGTCGGAGCCCCGGGCACGTTCTATGTGCAGAATGTCTACGAAAGCAGCGAAAGCATCCCCAAGGGCAGCGTCAAACGGCTACGCATTGTGCAGATCTATCCGCAGCCCGCCCAGCGCGCCCCCGACCGCAGCAAGGTGCTGTTCGAACTGCCGCGGAAAATTATCGGCACCGTCCCCGTCGATGAAAACGGCTCCGTCGCCTTCGAGGCGCCCTCCGGTGTTCCGCTGCTTTTCCAATTGCTAGACGAAAACAACATGTGCGTCATGAGCATGCGCACCTTTGTCTATGCGCATCCCGGAGAAACCGCCAGTTGCGTCGGCTGCCACGAACCGCGCGATATGGCGCCCCCACGCGCCGCCGCATTCACTACGATCCACAAACCAGTTCCACCCGCCGGGCCGCAATACGAAGGCGGCCTTAGCTTTGCAAAAACCGTGCAGCCGGTTCTCGACCGCCACTGCATCCGCTGCCACGGCCTTGGAGACGAGCTTGCCGGCGGAATCAATCTGCTCGGTACCCTGGACGAATCCGCGCTGAAGCTCGGGAGGGTGAAGGCCAGCACGGCCTACCATTCGCTGGTCGGCAATCCGCAACGGGTCTCGCTGGCACTGCGCAACGAAGAGGCGGTTCGCAGCACGCCGAAAGATTATTTTTCACACGCCGGTGCGCTTGCCCCGATGTTGCTGGCGGGTGGAAAGGAGCATGAGCCGCTTGACCGGGAAAGCTTCCAGCGAATCGTCGACTGGCTCGATCTCAACGGCCCGTTCTACGGCTCGTACTCCTGGAACAAGGATGAATGGCGCCGCATCGATCCGGAGGCCGAGCGGGAACTGCGCGAACATATTGCCCAAACCCTCGGCGAAGAATGGGCGGCGCAGCCATTCGCGGCACTCGTTAATGTGGCCCTTCCCTCCGAGAGCCGTGTTCTGATGGCACCCCTCGCACTTGACGCCGGGGGCTGGGGGCAGGTTGCTAATGGGTGGAAATCCACCGCCGACGCAGACTACAAAAAAATGGTTCGGGCCGTGGAGAAATGTATCCAACCCTTGGAAAGCAGCGACCTTGCCGGAACCTGTAATCAAGTTCCGTGCAAATGCAAAAGCTGCTGGGTGGCACCCGCCGAGGCGGAATACCGGAAGCGACTCGACAAGAACAAGCCTCTCTAGGCGGTGGTCGGACGGTCGGCGACCCACTTGCGCATGGCGGCCTTGGTTTCTTTCCACTCCTTGGAGGAATCGCGCTCCTTCACGAACTCGCGGAAGAGGTGGAAAAACATTTCGCGGAAAGTTTCGATCAGCACCATGCGCTCCTGGAACTTTCCAATGCGGTCGAAGGTTTCGGTCTGCGGCAGCTTGAGGCTGCGGAAGACAAATTCGTCGGCATCGAAGGTGAACGCCCATGCCTCTTCCCCGCGCACAAACTGCAGCTTGGCCTTCTTGAGCTTCTTGCCGCTGAGCAGGGCGGTCTTGGTTTCGGGGCTGAGCATCGGCTCGCCTTTGCGCAGGGTGATTTCGTGCGCACCCTTGCCTTCCATCACGAAGGTGAGCGGCCCTTCGACCATGTAGGCAATCTCTCCAACCTCCGGAATATTCGCCAGCCCGCCGCGCTTTTCGGAGCAGTACCACAGCCACATCAGGAATTCGCGCCCGGCGGTGCCGTCGACCATTCCGTCTTCAAGCTCGTCGGAAAAGCTGGCGGGGCTCCAGTTTTGCACATCGATGCCCTCGGTCTTGGCGGCGATCGTTTCGGGGTCGGCCACTTCGGCGATCACGCCGGTCGTCTGCATGAGCGAGAGCACAAAGGCATCAAGTTGCTTTTCGGAAGTGGCGGTGCAGTAGACCATGTGCGAGCGCTCGTCGAAGACAAAATCCATGCCCTTGAGCTGCGGCGGCATGTCGGGTAGCAGGCGTTCTTTGACGTCCTTCTTGATTTCGGAGCGCGCCTGTTGGTTGAGGTATTGCTTTTCCTCGGCCTCCATCGCGGCCATCTCTTCGACAGCGCATTCGGCGGCCAGCAGGGAGGCGGGCACTTTTTTCTGCGCTTGCGCTAGCGTGAGGCGCAGGTAGCCGCCGAGATAGGCGGTCTCTTCGGTAATGTTGCGGTCGAGCAGGTGGCGTCCGGCCACCCAGCCATGAATCTCCTCTTCCGCCAGTGTGTTAAGCGGCGGAAGTGCCGCTGCTGCAAACTTTTCCACATCCGTTTCAACAAAATCCCGCTGTGCAAAAAATATGCGGAAGCTCAACGATCCCTTTTCAAATCCCATCTTAAAATCCTCTCTAAATTGGTAGAAGCGACGTCCTCGTCGCTTTGCGTGCGGAGGGCAGACAGGAAAGTCTGCCCCACATTACCACGCCACGGTAATTCCGGTGGCAATGGTGCGTTCGGGTGGCTTCAGGCCGGGAATGGCCTGGAAGTTGGTGTCCCACAGATGGTGCACTAGAAGCTAAAGCCGGACACCATGTGCGAAGCGCGGGAACCAGTGCAAGCCAAGGGATGCATCGGCACCAAAATCACGGCTGGTGCGGGCGGTGTTTTCGGTCTGGGCACGCAGGGTTTGTGCGGCAAAGAGCAGGAATTCGGGGGTAAAGCTCCAGTGTCCGGAAAAAGTGAGCAGGTGTTCGGGATAGTCGAGTTCGTAGAGGCCGCCCTGCTGGGTGTTGTCTTTGTGGATCCACTGGTAGAACGCCCGCAGCTCTAGCTCGTCTGATGGATAGAAGCTGATTTCCGATTCCAGTCCCACCACATTCAGCGTGCCGAGATCGGTGGCGTTTCCGCCGATCCAGTCGGACGCATTTTCGAGGTTTCGATAAAACGCCGCCGCCCGCCAGTCGAGGCTGGCCGATGCAAACTGCCGGAACCCCAGTTCGGTGTTTTGCGACTTTTGCTGCTGGAGCAGGGGATTGCTTTCCACGGTTTGGAAATCGGGTTGCTGCACGTTTTTCGAATAGGCCGCGTAGAGCGTGCTGTTGTCGGTCGCGAGCCAGTCGATTCCAGCCATTGGAAGCCACTCTGCCGATTCCGAGGTTTGGAAAACGGAGTTCAGCCCAGCCTTCACGAGGAAACGCTCGAACCGCGCTTCCGGAAGGATCAGCACCGATCCGCGCGTGCGGTCGTGGCTTCCGGTGGTTCCATCGACCTGTTCGTTCTCGATGTCGCCGCGCAGGTTCACGGCAATATTCTGGATTTCCATTGTGCGGCCTTCGATGGCTGCCGCGCCGAAGCGCGAGCGAACATCATGGCCGGAGGCCGTGCTTGGAATCCAATATTCATCGTCGAACTGCCGCCATGCGGCGGTCGTGCGGAAATAGGAATCGGCCAGATCCCCCCGCGTGGCACCAAGAAGGAACAGGGCATCTTCGGTTGTTTGCCCGGCGTAAACCGTGGATGGAATGCCGTAGTAACCCTGAGCTCCAAATTCCTTTTTTTGCCCTGTACCAATCAGGTCGATTTGCCAGTCGTTCACGAAGTGCTGGAATTGCGCACCGCCGGAGTATCGGTCGAGATCGTTGGCATCGTAGTCGATTCTTCGGGCCTTTTCCCAATCGATAAAACCGCCCACGCCCGAATGAAATGCCGAGGCGTTGGCGGTGTAGTGTTCTCGGGTTCCAATCCCTGCGCCGACTTGCAGGCGAGCCGCCTGCGGTACGGTATTGTAGGCGACGGTGCCGACCAGATGCCCGGAGGTGTTGCCCAGCCCGTATTGGGCTGCGGGGTCGGACAGCAGGTTCCCAAGGATGGGAAGTTCCGAACTGAAGTGTGCAGAGTAGGGAATTTTCAGATTCAGGCCATTGATCGAAATGCCCGCGCCGGTGTAGCCGCTGCCCCGGATCGAAAGATCGTGTTGCGCCCAGCCCTGCGAGTTGACGAGCAATGACACGGGCATGTTCGTGTTGGCAAGCGTTGCTGTGCAGGCCGAAGCAATTAGACCAACAAGACCTATCCGTCCGAGCTTCATTCGCAGAACTCCTCGATTGTTTGCTGCAGGGCGTAGACGGCGGCGCGCAGATCGTCATCGGAAATGACGAGTGGCGGCATGAGATAGAACATTGTGCCGAGCGGGCGGAAAAGATAGCCCTGCCCGAAAAGCGACGCTTTGATTTTTGCGACCAGCGGCTTCGTTTCGGGTTTCAACTCCACCACGCCGATCATTCCAAGGAAGCGCAGTTCCTTCACGCATTCCAGCTCGCCCATCGGCTGCATCCATTGCTTCATCTTCTCGGCCATCTCGGCGGCGCGGGCGACGGTGTCCTCCGCCTCGTAGACGTCTAGTGCGGCGAGCGCGGCGGCACAGCCGATCGGGTGGCCGGCGTAGGTGTTGCCGTGGTAGAAGGTGTGGTCTTCCGGCGTATCGCTGAAGGTGTTATGGATTTCATCCTTCACAATGCAGGCGCTCATCGGCATATAGCCCGCCGTCAGTGCCTTGCCGACCGTGACCATGTCGGGATCGATCCCGGCATGGTTGAAGGCGAAGCGTTTCCCGGTGCGGCCAAACCCCATCGCCACTTCGTCGACAATCAGCAGCACGTTGTTGGTCGCACAGCAGTCGGCCAGCTTTTTGAGATAGCCTGCCGAATAGATCTTCATGCCTGCCGACCCCAGACAGAGCGGCTCGACGATCACGGCGGCCAGCTTGTCGGCATGGCGCTCTATCACCATTTGGCTTGGTTCGAATCCGTCGGGATCATTTTCGGTCGGGCAGGGGAAGGGGAGCTTTGCATGGTGCGCAACCACCCGATCAAACGGCTTGTGGAACCCATCGACGAATCCCGCGCCGAGCGCGCCGAGCGAGTCGCCGTGGTAGCCCTGATCCATCCCGATCACCCATGTCTTTTCCGGTTGGCCGAGGTTGTGCCAATATTGGATCGCGATCTTTAGTGCGGCCTCCACGGCGCTGCATCCATCGCTGGCAAACACCGTGTGACGCTCCGGCGTCGGCATCAGGTTGGCCAATTTATCCGCCAACTCAAGCACGCCCGGATGCGTTAGTCCGCCCGTAATGCTGTGCTGCAAAATACCCGCCTGTTTCTTAATCGCCTCGACCACCTTCGGATGTCCATGGCCGAGCGCGCACGCCCACCAGCTCGAAACGACATCGACATATTGGTTCCCCCGGTCGTCGAAGAGATAAATCCCCTCGCCGCGCACCATGTTGGGGAAGCCCTTTTCAATCACCGAAAACGGCGTGTAGGGGTGGAAGATTTTGTTTTTCATAGGGCAGGAACCTATCGAATTAACCTTAAAATGCACAACAAAACACATTGAATCGAATTGAGGGGTTATAGGGGCGGATGCCAGCTTTCTTGTTCAAGCCAATGGCCGGTTTCTGGTGCTCAAGTAACTGCCGACCAGTGCCTTTCGGGAGTTGGCTGGAATCTGTGTTTTGGAGCTGGCCTTGTGCTTGAATGCTCATGCGTCTAGCTCCTTCAGTTGTTCTTCAAGGAAGCTTTGTAGTTGCTCCGTTTTGGGGAGCTCAAGCTGGTATTTGGAGACGAAGAGGTGGTTGTCCATTCCGGCCAAGGCGTATTCAACCAGCGGGTGGTCTTTCTGCGTGCAGAGTAGCAATCCAATGGGCGGGTTGTCGCCTTCGACCATCATGTTTTGTTTGTACCAGCTGACATAGGTGTTGAGCTGGCCAATGTTTTCGTGGTTGAATTTTTCGAGTTTCAAATCGATGAGTACATGGCATTTGAGGATGCGGTGGTAGAATACGAGGTCAACGAAACCATAGGTGTCGCCGATGAGAATGCGTTTTTGCCGATTTTCGAAACAGAAGCCATGACCGAGTTCGAGCATGAATTCCTGGAGCTTGTCGAGCAGGCCGTCTTCCAAATCGGACTCACCCATCACCTCTTTAGGTTTGAGACCAAGGAACTCGAAAATATAGGGATCGCGGATCGCTAGTTTCGGCTCGGCGGCCTCCGCCCCGGACCGCACCATCTCCGCCAGTTTTTCTTTATTGTTCGAAAAGCCGGAGCGCTCGTAGTATAGACTCGCGATCTGCCGTTTAAGCTCGCGAACGGACCAGCCCCCCTTGATGCATGCGACTTCGTAGAAGGTTCGCTTGAGGTTGTCTTCCACGGTGAAGAGTTGTTCCAGATGGGTATAGGAAAGGCGGTGGAGGAGCTTTTCGGCGGGGATTTCCAATTGTGCGGTCACTAACCGCACTTTTTCTATCGTTTCTGGCAGAAGGTGTTGTGATTTTGCGGTCACTGACCCCAAAATCTGCGGATAAGCAAGGTAGAACAATCGGTAGAAGTAGAGTTGCCGTTGTCCCATTCCTTTAATGGGTAGTTTACTTAACCGTTCGGAAAGCGCAGGCAAGAGTCGTTTCCCATATTCTGCACGATCAGCTCCTCGGAGTTCGTATTCGGAAATGTAGCAGCCAATAATCCAGTTCCGCAGAGTGAGACTGATGTTGACGGCGTTGCTGGCTTGCGAGGCCATTTCCCCATGCACGTGCTGGATGGAGGAGATGAGCGTATTGAATGTCAGGTTCTTCTCGGCCATTTTACACTCCCAGCTTGTTCACAATTTTTTCCATTTCGGCCACGACGGTGATGGGAAGGGTGGCGTAGTCGGGGTGGGAGCCGGCGAGTGCGGCGCAGTAGGGGAGGGTTCCGAGGATGGGAACCTTTCCAAATTGCTCGATGGTGAAGACGTTGTCGTCTTCGATGAAGCCGGGTTCATCGGTGGTGCTGGCGACGAAGACCACGCCGGCGATATCAAGCCCGTCCGAACGCAGTGCGCGGATGGAGAGCAGGGTATGGTTGATGGTGCCGAGGCCGGGGCGTGCGGCGATGAGAACCGGGAGCTTGAGCGCTTGCATCAGGTCGAGCATCGTTGA
>DAOVNC010000380.1 GCA_030630445.1 Kiritimatiellales bacterium
CCAATTTTTTGGTTTTTGTCACTAGCCGCTTCATCTTAAATCACTCGCCATGATCTTGAACCACGCCTCTTCCTTCACCCATATTAGGGGTAACCCATAAATAACCTACGCAGTAAATATATACCTCTTCCCGTACCATGTCCAGCGATAAGGTAGACAAAGATTACAAACAAAACCATTCTGCGATTAAAAACCCCCATTTTTAATTTCGAAGGTTCCTTGCGCCTTGTAAGCCGCAGTGCTGTTGGGTATGATTGGTGTTTTAATTTAGAAGGAGTCGAGGATGAAGATATTGGTGGTTGGGAGTGGCGGGCGCGAGCATGCGCTGGCCTGGAAGCTGGCGAACGACAGCACAAAGCCGGAGATTTTCTGCACGCCGGGCAATGCGGGAACCGCCGCGCTGGGCACAAACCTATCCCATGGCGCGACCGATCTCGATGGCATCAAGCAATGGTGCATCGAAAACCAGCCGGGGCTGGTCGTCATCGGCCCCGAAGCACCGCTATGCATGGGTATGGCGGATCAGCTCGAAGCCGAGGGATTCCGCGTTTTCGGCCCGAACCGGGCGGCGGCCGAGCTGGAGGGCAGCAAGCAGTTTGCCAAGGAAATCATGAAGGCGGCCGGCGTCCCGACCTCGGCCTATGAAACCTTCACCGATCCCGGCGCGGCCTGCGAATATGTCCGCCAACGCGGCGCACCGATTGTGATCAAGGCCGACGGCCTCGCGGCAGGCAAGGGCGTGACGGTCGCCGAAACCACCGAGCAGGCCGAGGCGGCCATTCGCGACGCGCTCGAAGGCAACGCCTTTGGCGATGCCGGCAATCGCGTGGTGATCGAGGATTTTCTCGAAGGCGAGGAGGCCTCGATCCTGGCGCTGATCGACGGTGAAAACGTGGTGCTGCTAGCATCGTCGCAGGATTACAAACGCGCGTATGAGCACGACGAAGGGCCGAACACCGGCGGCATGGGGGCCTACTCCCCGGCGTCGATCGTGACGGAGTCCGTGCTCGAAAAAGTGAAGACGGAAGTCTATGGCCGCACGCTGGCCGAACTCAAGAAGCGCGGCATCACCTACAAGGGCGTGCTCTACGCCGGGCTGATGATCAAGGACGGCCAACCGAGCGTCGTCGAGTTCAACTGCCGTTTCGGCGATCCCGAAACGCAGTGCGTTCTGACCCGCTGGGACGGCGACATGCTCCCGGCCATCAACGGCGTGATTGACGGCAACCTTTCCGAGGAGATGATCCAGTGGAAGGACGAACACAGTGTCTGCGTGGTGATGACGGCGGGCGGCTATCCCGGTTCCTACGCCAAGGGCAATACGATTGAAAACCTTGATCAGGCCAACGCGGTCGACAACACCGTCGTCTTCCACGCCGGCACCGCGCTCGATGGTGGAACAACCGTGACGGCCGGAGGCCGCGTGCTAGGCATTACATCGCTCGGCACCGATCTTCCCGACGCACTCTCGAAGGCCTATATTGCTGTGGAAACCATCAGCTACAAGGACGCTTTTTATCGCAACGACATCGCACACCGCGAAATGAAGCGGTTGGCGGAGTAGTTTTAGACAGGATTACAGGATGAACAGGATCACGAACAATTGTACAAAACATCCCGTCGATCCTGTTATCCTGTCAAAAAAATAGATCTGAAAAGTAACAGGAGAAGAATCATGGCAACAAAGGACAAACCAACCGTGGCAATTGTAATGGGCAGCAAATCCGACTGGCCTGTTTTGGAACACACCGTGAACACGTTAAAGAGCTTCGGTGTGGAGAGCACCGTCAAAATCATGTCGGCGCACCGCACTCCGCATGAAGCGTCCGCCTTTGCGGAAAACGCGGCGAAGAACGGATACAAGGTCGTCATTGGCGCGGCCGGCGGGGCGGCGCATTTGTCGGGCGTGCTGGCCGGGCACACCATTCTTCCCGTGATTGGCATCCCCGTGAAGGGCTGGGCGCTCGACGGCATGGACTCGCTGCTCTCTACCGTGATGATGCCCAAGGGCGTTCCGGTGGCGACCGTCGCGATCGGCAAGGCCGGAGCCATCAACGCGGCTATTTTGGCCGTGCAGATCATGGCGCTGGCCGATCCGGCGCTGAAGCGCAAGCTGACCGCCTACAAGAAAAGCATGGCGGCGGAAGTACTCAAGGCCGATGCCGAGCTACAAGCCGAGCTTGAAGCCTGATGCGTGACGGGTGAGGCGTGATTTTCCAATGATTGGTTTTTCCCCCATCTTTCGCGGGCTATTGGGATCTCTCATCGGTGTCTTCCTTTTGGATTGCGCGGTATGCGCTGGGCAGGATGCGGCGCCCTCTTCCCACTTTGGGTTTGATGACCACTTCGAGGGGGATATCCTGATCAACGAGGTTCGGGTCCCGCGCGATGGCGAAGCGATGTACACCTACTATGAGACGCTGGGCTGGTCGGGAAAGGCCGGCGGCTATGCGGGCATTCAGGCGCATCCGGAAGGTCACAACTATAATTTTCTCGATTTGGGATCATAAAAGTCATCAGGCCCCAATTAAAGCCGTCTACCATGGGCCGGGAACTAAAACCGAAAATTTTGGAGGCGAGGGCACGGGACTCAAGTCGTGGAATTTTGAGTTGGATTGGGATAAGGGGGTCTGGTACTCACTCGTTTCCCGTTGCTGGCTGGTGGGCGACCACACCTATTATGGTTGCTGGGTAAGATCCGGGAAAACGGAAGAGTGGACCCACCTCATCACGATGGACGTTGCGGCTAAAGACGCCTTCTTCCAAGGCGGTACCGACACCTTCATCGAGGACTGGCTCGAGACCGGAAGAAATCAGCGAACCATCCACCTGCGCGAAGGATGGAAACGAAAACTCGATGGACAGTGGCACGCCTTTGGCTCTGGGCGCTATTCCGTCAATTCATGGGATCTCGAAAAGGGGAAGCGATCCTACAACCACAGAACCCATTGGAACGGCGGGGTGGACAAGGATACAACTGGATCGTTCTATTTCATGACGTCCGGGGGCCGTCGAACCAAACCCACGAGCGAAAATCCATCGAACCATTCCATTGGCCGAAAAAAGAAAACCCCCGATTACAAGCCCATCAAAATCAAAACCGCCAAGGCGAGATCGGGACGTGATCGAACGGTCATTGTTTCCTGGAAACTCGCGCCCAAGAAACTCCCTCTATTCAGCTATACCCTTGCGGTCTATGACAATGCCGCCGGCAAGGGCGAACCCCTTGCGCAAGTCACGATAATCGACCCCCAAGCCCGGAAAGGCGAGCTGACCCTTCCTGAAGACAAGCCTAATACGCGGCTCTTTGTCCGTCTGACTTGCCGTGATATCTTGGATAACCAAGACGAAATCCTTGTCCATCCGTAGGCCCTCAGCTGCCAAAACCGACTCTAAACCACCCCTGCCAATCTATGCCGATGCCGACATAGGCTC
>DAOVNC010000227.1 GCA_030630445.1 Kiritimatiellales bacterium
CCAGGTTTTCATCCTGGCAACACGGGTTCGAGTCCCGTAGGGGTCGCCACTTCTCTTTACTGTATTTCCCGCGAACTTTGGCGATAATCCTCCTGAAAAACAAAATTATTGGGGATTGCTGTCCCTATGGCTTTTTTGCGAACGTTCCCTATAGATCAGTATGCGTGGTGCATATTGAACCAATCGGGAGGCCATTATGAGTAAAAGGGTGATGTATGTTTTGTTGGCGGCTTTGGCCGCAAATGTCTATGCCGACGACTGGCATGCCTGGCGCGGGCCGCATGCCAACGGAATTTCAGATGAAACCAACTGGAATCCAAAAGGCGCAAAAACCCTCTGGACAAAAGAGATGGGTGTGGGCTACTCCTCCGTTAGCGTCATGGACGGAAAGCTCTATACCATGGGGCACGAACCCGGCGAGGAGAAGATAGGCACGGACACGGTCTACTGTCTCGATGCCAAAACCGGAAAGAAAATCTGGGATCATACCTACTCCTGTAAAACCGGAAGCTACAAGGGGCCGCGCGCCACACCGGTGGTCGAAGGCTCCAACCTTTATACCGTCAGCCGCGAAGGCCAGGTTATCTGCTTCGAGGCCGGATCGGGTACGGTAAAGTGGGAAACCGATGTGCTCGAAAAAACGGATAATGAGAATATTCGCTGGGGCATCTCCTCCTCGGTCGTCATCGAGGGCGATTTGCTGCTGTTGAATATTGGCGATGCCGGGATGGCACTGGAAAAGAGCTCCGGCAAAGTGGTTTGGCAGAGCCAAGGAAAGCATAGCTATGCCAGCCCCGTTGTGTTCGACCACAAAGGCAAACGCTGCGTCGCGATTTTCAGCACGCCGGGATTGCAGGTGGTGGAGGCCAAAACCGGCAAGAAAATCGACGCCTTCGACTGGACAACCAAATATGACATCAACGGGGCCGACCCGATGGTCATCGGCGACCGGATTTTTATCTCCTCCGGCTACAAGCATGGTTGCGCCATGCTCGATTTTTCCTCCGGCAAGCTGAAGAAGGTTTGGGAGAGCGACGTGCTCATGAACCAGTTTAGTAGCAGTATTTATATCGATGGTTACATCTACGGCGTCGATGGCCAGACGAAAAAAAAGGGATTCCTTCGCTGCATTTCCGCCGAGGACGGTTCCGAACAATGGAACATGCCCATTGGCTTTGGGTCGCTCATTTCCGCAGGTGGCAAGCTGATTGCGCTAGGTGAAGGGGGAACGCTCTACTTCGCTGAGGCGACGCCAAAAAAGTACAACGAAATTTCAACATTCGAAACCGGCCTCGCCAAATTGTGCTGGACGCCGCCTGTGCTGGCCAACGGCATCGTCTATTGCCGCAATGATAAAGGAACGCTCGTTGCGGTCGATGTCCGATAATAAGTCCATCCTGATTTGCCGGTGTTCAGAAAGAGGCCTCGTCAATGTAGACGAGGCTTCCAGCCTCGTTGGGGATGATCGCACAATCATGGTTCCCGACCTCTGTCGTGCCGCCGCCGAAAAAGATCCAATCCTTGGAAAAGGGTTTTCGGAGGTGCACGCCTGCCACCCTCGCGCCGTCAGGGCCCTTTTTGAGTTTTCGGGCAACCCGCTCCCCGAATCGGCCAAACTGATCAACCACCGCACCTCCACACCCCCACACGCCAATACCCCCACACTTCAAACCAACCCCGCCTGGTATCCTGTTCTCGACTATGACCGCTGCACCCACTGCGGGCAATGCTTCGAGTTTTGCCTGTTTGGGGTCTACGAAAAAACCGAAGAAGGCCGGGTGGTGGTGGCCAACCCGCAGAGCTGCAAAAACAACTGCCCGGCCTGTGCGCGGATTTGCCCCGAGACGGCCATTGTTTTTCCAAAGGTTGGAGAATCGCCCATCAATGGAGCGGATGTTTCCGATGAAGACGAGCGCAAGGCCAACGTAAAAATAAATGTCGACGAAATCCTCGGCGGCGATGTCTATGCCGCGCTCAACGCCCGCAAACAAAAACGGCGCTCGCTGCTTGATAAAAAGAAGATCGATAAGGCACTGGCCGAGCGGAAAAAGTGTTCGGAGGACCCGTCGTGAGCGCCACCCTGATGAAGCGTCTGCTGACCGAACCCGACAAGCGGTTGCTCTGGAAGTTTGCCTACAACTTTGGCTACAAGGGTATGCGCTCCATCGAAAAGTTTCAGAAGCGCCTGAAGCGGGGTGAATATTTTCCGGCCTTTCTTTTCCTCTCCGTCACCAACGCCTGCAACCTCGTCTGCCAAGGCTGCTGGGTATCGCAGACGAATCCACCCAAGGAAATTTCCCCCGGAACGCTCGACAACGTCATTACCGAATGCAAGGCGCAGGGGGCCTTTTTTTTCGGGATTCTCGGCGGCGAACCGCTGCTCTATGACGGCCTCTTCGAGGTCTTCGAAAAACATCCCGATTGCTACTTCCTGCTCTTCACCAACGGTACGATGATCACCGACGCCGTTGCCAAGGAGATGCGCCGTATCGGCAACATTAGCCCGCTCATCAGCATCGAGGGACTCGAAGAGGTTAGCGACGTGCGCCGAGGCGGCGAAAGCGTCTATGAACAGTCCATGATGGGATTGGCCAATTGCACAAAAAACCGACTCGTCACCGGGGTCTGCACCAGCGTCTGCAAATCCAACATGGACGATCTGGCCTCCGAAAAATTCGTGAACGACATTGCCGCGCTTGGCGCGCACTATCTCTGGTACTACATCTATCGCCCCGTCGGCCCGAAGCCGGTGCCCGAACTGGCACTCGACGCTGAACAGATCACGGAACTGCGCCGCTTCATCGTCGATATCCGCCTCAAGGCACCCATCATGGTGATCGACGCCTATTGGGACGACAAAGGGCGCGCGCTCTGTCCCGCCGCCGTCGGTATTGCCAACCATATCAGCCCCGACGGTTTTATCGAACCCTGCCCTCCGCTCCAGTTCGCCAAGGAAAATATTGGCGATGGAACCGGGCTTTACGACATTTTCAACCAATCCGACTTCCTTGCCAAGTTTCGCAACATGTGCTGCGACACCACGCAGGGTTGCATCATTATGGAACATCCAGAAACGCTCGCGGATTTCATCAAGGCCGAAGAAGCGACGGATAGCTCCGGGCGCGGAACCCTGCTCGCCGAGCTGGATCAAATGTGCCCCTGCGGAAGCCACCACCAGCCCGGCAAGGAAATCCCCGAGCGCAGCTGGGCCTATCGTTTTGCCAAGAAAAACTGGTTTTTTGGATTCGGGGCATACGGATAATGAAACAGACCCAACCACATAACCGGGTTCCGACAGAGCGGCTCGCCCGCGAGCAAATCCAGCAAGCCGTCGGGGAATATGTCGCCGCGCAAAAACTTGTGCCGCCGCTCTCAATGGAGGAGTTGCGCGACCACGCCTCGCACCTCACGCCTCACGCCTCACGCCTCCTCGACTACACCATGGTGTTGCTCAGCAACGAGGTTTGGCGCGACACCGTCGCCTCCATTCCCTACGAGCGCCGCCTTCTCCTGCTCCCCATTTGCCTGCGCAGCCTTAAGGACTGCCCTGCCGAACTTGACGAGTTTGGCCTGCTCTGCGAGGAGTGTGGCCGTTGCGATATCGGAGAGCTTCAGTCGATGGCCGAAGAGCTTGGCTATGTCGTGCTCGTGGCCGAAGGTTCCACCGTCGTCTCCAGATTGCTCGAAGGCGGAAAGGTCGATGCCGTCGTGGGGGTGAGTTGCCTCAATGCGCTTGAAAAATCCTTTCCGCACATGGCCGATGGGGCCATTCCCGGACTCGCCATCCCCCTCACCATCGACGGCTGCGTCGGCACCGAAATGGATGTCGACCACGTCCGCGCCGCTATTCAGCTTAAATCTTCCAAACCGTGGGAAAACACGCTTGATACGGAGCGCCTGCGGGAAATTGTCGATGGATGGTTTGCCCCCTCCCCGGATTGGGAAGCCGAAACCCGCACGGAACAGATTGCCAACGAATGGCTATTGCAAGACGGTAAGCGCTGGCGCCCGTTCCTCCTCGCCTGTACCTATAGCGCGCTCAACGACGGCACCACCGACCTACCCGACGAAATCCGCCGCCTCGCCATCGCCGTTGAATGCTTCCACAAGGCCTCGCTCGCCCACGACGACATCGAAGACGGCGACAACCTGCGCTACGGCGCGCCGACGCTCCACTGCAAATACGGCATTCCCGTCGCACTCAACGTGGGCGATCTGCTCGTGGGTGAAGGCTACCGATGGATCACCACCGTCGAAACCCGCACCACCGAACTCCTGCGTATTGCCGCCGAAAACCACCGTACGCTCTGCCTCGGGCAAGGCGAAGAACTCTACGGCCTTTCGCTCGAAAAACCCTTCACCGCAACGGAACTCATCGAAATTTTCCGCCGCAAGACCGCCCCCGCATTTTGTGTCGCTCTCCAACTTGGTGCCGTTGCCGCCAACGCCGATGACGAGCTCATTGAAATCCTTGAATCTTTTAGCAAATCCCTCGGCATCGCCTACCAGATTCGCGACGACCTCGAAGAATACAACTCCGGCGAACTCATCGACCTCCGCGCCTCCCTCCTCTTTGCTCTGGCCCGCGATGCCCAAGAGGGGTCATTCCTCGGATTTCAGTATGCTGAAATCCGAGGAATGACCCCTCAGCTGCGGCATCTGTTCGAGGAGTTGATGGTTCCTGAAAAGGCGGCGCAGTTGCTGGAGCACTATAAAAACGAGGCGATCCGAGCGCTGAATCCGCTGAAAAGCGCCTTGCTGAAAAGCTTGCTGCGGCGGGTCGCCACCAAAATGCTGGGTGGAGTTTGACGTATGGAATCCATCCCCGACCGCCTGCTTCAAGCCGCCGCCTGTTCCCGCCGTTTCCTGGAGGAGGATTCGCGCGATAAGATGGCCGACTTTATCCTCGCCCGGCAAAGCCCTGATGGAGGGTTTCGGGGTCGAGGCGCGGAGAGCGATCTCTACTACACCGTTTTTGCCGTGGCGAGTCTCAAGGCACTCGGTAATCCGGTCCCCGTTTTCAAAGTATGGAAATATGTCCGGTCGTTCGGTATGGGGGATGGCCTCGATCTGGTTCATTTGACCTGCCTGGTCCAGTTGCGAACGGCCTTCCCGATCCTTGGAATCACCCGCCGCCGACTGTACAAGCGACTGGAAAAACACCGCGCTGAATCCGCCTATGATCTTTTCTTGAAGTTGCTGGCGGGGGATGCACCGGGGCAGGGCGATCTGGTTTCGGTTCCGCTCGATGCGCCCACGACGCAGCTGGCTGCGGCGGTATTGGTTAATCGCCGGAAGGACAAGGCCATCGAGGAGGCCTTGTTGGGCCGAGTAGTCGAGTCGGGGGGATTTGCGCCAACGGATAAGATTGCCGTGCCCGACCTGCTCTCTACCGCCACCGCTCTTTTTGCGCTGGTGAGCATGGGAACAAACCTCGACTCGATCCAGCAGCCCTGTCTCAAATATGCCGAATCCCTTTGGCGCGATAGCGGCGGGTTTTCCGGGCACGTTGCCGATGAGTTCGAAGATGTGGAATATACCTTCTACGCCCTACTAACCATCGGATGCCTCATCCAATCGATGGCTTCGAATTATGGAACTTGAAAACGCCATCGAAAACACCCGTAGGCAGCTGCTCGGCGAATTGTCGCCGGAAGGACGCTGGGAAGGGGAGTTGTCGAGCTCTGCGCTCGCTACGGCGGTGGCGGCGTTTGCGCTGAAGCAGGCGGGGAAAACCGAATGTGCGGAACGGGGCTTCCAGTGGTTGGAAAACCATCGCAACGCCGACGGCGGCTGGGGCGACAGCCCGGAAAGCCCCAGCAATTTTACGACCACCTTGCTGTGCCGTTGCGTGCTGGACGAAGCCGTTGGGTCGCCGCAGGAAGTGGTCGATTCGATTTTGGATTTCTATGGCGACGACCGCACGTTTTCCGTCCCGATCCTGACGATGTGCATGTTGTCGGGCAAGCTGGGCAACGACTGGTCGCTCATTCCGCAGCTCCCATTCGAGTGGGCGGTTTTTCCGCACCGCTTCTTTAAATTCCTCCGTCTGCCGGTCGTCAGCTACGCGTTGCCGGCATTGATCGCCATCGGTTTGGTGCGGCATGTGAACAAGCCGGCCCGGTTTTCGTTTCTCCGCAATCGGCTCGTTTCGCGCGTACTGGAGATTCTTCGGAATATCCAACCCGAAAGCGGCGGCTTTCTTGAAGCCGCGCCGCTGTCGGGCTTTGTGGCAATGAGCTTGGTGGGTGCC
>DAOVNC010000366.1 GCA_030630445.1 Kiritimatiellales bacterium
CACTTAATACCAGCCGGCGGTGCCTGCTGCCCCAGTACCACTACTTCCCTGTCAGCCAAAGTTTCAAGAAGTATCTCCTCAACAGGCTCCAATGTCTGATCGGCAAAGCCAGACCAGCAAACCAAGCAAGCAAGCAGTATTAAAAATTCTGTCCTTATTAGTCTCATCATCTTAATCCTATTGTATTTATGTTAATCTGATATCTTCATGTGTAAAAAGCTTCGATTCAACCCCCTTCCTGCGACCATTGGGAGTTAAGCAACACCCTATAGCTTGCAGTCAGGAAAATCTAGCCAACAGAAAACTTCCCGGAATAAACCACAAAGCCCTTAGCTGTATGTCTAGAATTCAAACTTTCGATTCCCATTTTACCTTCCTACGTCTCTTGTGATGCTTGATGCACCAACAAGCTTTTGTTCATTGATAATACAAATTATCCGATATCCATATCCGTGACAAGTAATATTTAGCATTTTTTACTAGCACGAATCATTAGCGACCTGCCCCCCCCCCCCCTGATGGGTGTGAGCGCGTGCCTCCCAAAGGAGCGCGCCCTCTTGCAAGCAGAGAGGTTCGCACTACCCCTTTGCCCGAAAAGCCGATAATAATTCAGGACTAGACGCCCTGAATAATTAGTGGTTATTGGATTTGTTTACCAATTAGACGATATCGAAAGTTGTGGCGGCGAAAAGGCCAATGTCCGTTGTGCAAGCTCTTGATTCTACCCTCTTGATTCAACCTAAACTGGAACTTTGCGGTAACATCGTTTCCCGATATAAAATCCAGAAAATTTGGTGATGACCACACCATAGTGATCAAGCAAGGTATGCAGCATCTCATTTCCTCCCATTGGAACTTTGCGGGGAAATCGTTTTTCGATATAACCCTTGCATGGATTCGGGTGGTGCCAAGAAACAGATACGGGTTGTCTTTTCCGGACGAGTCCAAGGAGTCGGCTTCCGCTACACGGTCTGCCGCGTTGCGGAGGCGTTCGCGGTGGCGGGCTATGTCCGCAACCTGCCGGATGGCAGCGTTGAGGTGGTGGCCGAGGGTGTCGAGCAGGAACTGGTCGACTTCCTCAATGGTATCCGCGGTGCGCCGATCGGGCGCTATATTGCCAAGGAGCAAGTGAACTGGGTGGCCGCGACGAGCCAGTATGAACAATTTGGGATTTCGTTTTGATGAAGTATGCAATTTTAGGTGATATCCATTCCAATCTGGAGGCGCTCAAGGCCGTCCTCAAGGATGCTGAAGAGCAGGGCGTGACCCATTATGCCTGTACAGGGGACATGGTCGGCTACAATGCGGATCCGAAGGCGTGCCTGCAGATGGTTCGCAGCCTCAAGAGCACCGTTGTCCAGGGCAACCACGACTACTATGCCGCCTGCAACGAATCGATGGAATTGTTCACGCCCATGGCGCAGAAAAGCATCCGCTGGACGCGCAAGCAACTCTCGCCCTTCGAGCGCAAATACCTGCGCCAACTTCCGCTGATTGTCGATGTGGAAACCTTCACTTTGGTCCATAGTTCGCTGAGCAACCCGCACCGATGGAGCTATATCTTCAAGAACAAAGCAGCCGACGCCAACTTTCGCAACCAGTTCAATCCGGTCTGCTTCTTTGGCCATACGCATGTTCCGCTGGCGTTCATCAAGGGGAAGACCACTGAAAAGGGGTTCTATGAAACCCTGCATATCCGGCCGGGACAGCAATACCTGGTCAACGTCGGTAGCGTGGGCCAACCGCGCGACCGCAATCCCAAAGCGGCCTATGCAATCTATGACCTAGAGGAACAGACGGTCACGCTGCGGCGGGTGGAATACGATATCGAGAGCACCCAAAAGAAAGTCCGGGCCGCGGGTCTTCCCTTCCGCAACGCCCTGCGACTGGCCAGCGGAAGGTAGGTCTGGACCATATTATGAACACATTCCAATTTGTTAGTACACGCGGCGACACCCAGAAGGTCGATGCCCCGCAAGCGGTATTCCAAGGTCTGGCGCCGGATGGTGGATTGTTTGTGCCGGAGCGGCTTCCAAACCTTGGTCTTGACCTGGCCCAAATCCATAAAACGAGCTACCGCGACTTGACCCGAAAGATCCTCAAGCCCTGGCTACCCGGCTACACTTCGGATGCCATTGATTCGGTGGTTTCCAATGGATATGGTTCGGGGACGTTTGACTACCCCGAACTGACCCCGATAAAGAGTTTTGGAACACGCCACTTTATCGAGCTGTTCCACGGCCCGACATTGGCCTTCAAGGATCTCGCCCTCTCACTGCTTCCCCATTTGCTGGTGGAAGGGCGACACCTCATGGGAATCTCCAAAAACACCATCATCCTGGCGGCCACTTCCGGCGATACCGGATCGGCGGCTTTGACGGGTTTCGCCAATGTTCCGGAGACCCAAATCATTGTCTTCTATCCCAACAAGGGGATTAGTCCGATTCAGAAAAAACAGATGACCTGCCAGACCGGGGGAAACATTTTCGTCTGCGCAGTGGATGGCAATTTCGACGATGCCCAGACCTTGGTGAAAAATCTTTTTTCGTCGGAGAAAATGAAGGCGCATCTGGCGGAATGCAACGGTTCGTTCTCCACGGCAAACTCAATGAATATCGGGCGACTGGTTCCGCAAATGGTCTATTACTTCCATGCGTATGGGCAATTGGTGAAGTGCGGGGCGATTCCGGCCGGCACCCCGGTCAACATCGTTGTTCCGTCCGGTAATTTTGGCAATATCCTAGCCTCCTGGTATGCCCGGGAAGCCGGACTGCCAGTAAATAAATTCATTGCCGCATCCAACAAAAACCGCGCCTTGACGGATTTCTTTTCTACCGGAACATACGATGCCAACCGCGATTTCCACCGGACGTGCTCCCCCTCGATGGATATTCTGGTTTCAAGCAACCTTGAACGCCTCGTCTACCATTTGAGCGGCAACGATTCCAAGCTGATTGCCAAACTGATGGCGGATCTAAAGAAAAACCGGAGATATGAAGTTCCGCAGGAGTTGAAAACCATCCTGCAACACGATTTTTCCGCAGGGTTTGCCGACGACGCCGAGTGCTGCCGCGAAATCGGCGCCTACTACGAAAAAACCGGATATGTCATGGATCCACACACGGCCGTCGCATCTCGCGTTCTAAGCAAATACCGGGAGAAAACCGGAGACCATACCCCCGCGCTTATCGCGGCAACGGCCAGCCCCTTCAAATTTACATCGACGGTTTTCCAGGCGCTCTTCGGGGATTGCGGCGGCAAATCGGATTTTGAACTGATTCACGAATTAAGCCATCAAACCGGGTTGAAAATCCCCCATCAAATCGATGGCATTGAAAAGTGGCGGCCGTTGCACTCGGATCTCTGCCATCCGACCGATGCCGCCAAGTATGTGCGCAATGCTATTTCCAGAGGAGAACACTAACCATGGTTTCGATAAAAGTCCCCGCCACCTCCGCCAACATGGGCCCCGGATTCGATAATCTGGGTATTGCCCTGACGCTTTACAACACCTTTCATGTCGAGGAAACCGAACGCGGCCTCGTGATCGACGGCGGCCCTCCGGAATTCCGGAATTCCGACAATCTGGTCTATCGGTCCATGCTTCG
>DAOVNC010000116.1 GCA_030630445.1 Kiritimatiellales bacterium
CCGATTCGGATGGCGACGGAGCCACCGATCTCCAGGAATTTGTCATGGGCGGCGATCCAAACGATCCTGACGACACCCCGTCGCCGATCTTGACTTCGTCCGCCACGGAAGTGCTGCTTGCCTACACGCTGGATCCCTTTGTTGCGGGAACCGCCCGCATCTTGGAATCTCCCGACCTCTCCAGCTGGAGCAACGCGGTTCCGGCACAAGTGCTTCAGCAACCGCAGGGCGACCTTCTCCTGATCGAGGCGCATTTCCCCGTCGATAAACCGCAGCGTTTCTTCCGGTTGCTTTTCGAGGGGCAGTAGGGGCATGATCGGGGCCGGTTAAAGGAGTACGGCATGAAAATCGTTGTGGCCCCGGATTCGTTCAAAGGAAACATGCGCAGCGCCCAGGTCTGCGAGATCGTTAAAAAGGCGATCCTTCAAGAAATGTCCGATGCCGAAGTGGTCTCCGTTCCAATGGCCGACGGCGGCGAAGGGACGGTCGAGGCCGTTGTTGCGGCAACCGGTGGGACGTTTGAATCCCTGAAAGTCTGCGGGCCGCTCGGCGATCCGGTCGAAGCGCAATACGGCCTGCTCCCCGACGGCACGGCGATCATGGAGATGGCATCGGCCTCCGGAATCGAACTCGTCCCGGCAGATCGCCTCAATCCGATGGAAGCCACCACATACGGCACCGGCGAGCTGCTCCGCCATCTTCTTGAAGAGGGCCACACCTCCATCGTCATGGGGATCGGCGGCAGCGCAACGGTTGACGGCGGGGTTGGAATGGCGCAAGCGCTCGGCTATCGTTTTTTCGATGCTCGCGGCGAAGAAACCCGTGTGCTGGTAGAGATCCATTCCATCGATGATTCCCAAGTTCTCCCGGAATTGGAAAACGCGAAAATCCGCATCGCATGCGACGTGACCAACCCGTTGACCGGCCCGAACGGGGCGGCGGCCATATTCGGCCCGCAAAAGGGCGCGACACCCGAAATGGTTGAAGTGCTCGACGCCGGACTCGCCAACCTTCAAAAGCTCTTGGGAGTGGCAGGCGCACCCGGCGACGGCGCGGCGGGCGGACTCGGGTATGGCCTGCGCGCGTTCTGCAATGCCGAAATTCTTCCGGGCGCGGCGCTCATCGCCGATACCGTCGGCCTGTCCGACGCGCTCGCAGGAACCGACCTGCTCATCACCGGCGAGGGACGCACCGACGGCCAAACGGCCTCGGGGAAACTCTGTTCCGTACTCGCCGGGATGGCGCGCGAACACGGCGCGAAAAGCCTCCTCCTTTCCGGAGCCTTGCAGGGCGAGTTGGATCTATTCACCGACACCTTCGACTATGCCTTCAGCATTTCCGCCGGCCACACCTCGCTCGAGGCCTGCATCGCCCACGCCCCCGAAGACCTCGCCTTCACCGCCCGCAACCTTTTCCATTTCGCTGCAAGATGACTGTAAATCGTTCCAGTTAATCTAGTGGGAAGGCCGTAAAAATATCCGTTTATCATATATTTCGACCCAAAAACGACCCTAATTAGGCCTTTTTATATCATATACTATATAAGAATCCATACGTCCGCCGGCGAGAAAACGGGGCATCCCTTCCCAAATCCGATCCATTTGACGGATTCGTTCCAAACCTTGTGAATCCCTTTGATTTGGCGGGGCGGATTCTTCTATATTCCCCGAATGGCGAGAACAAAGACAGAAGAACCCGTTCGTTCGGGTTGGCGGGAGATTGCGGGGATTCTGACGGGCACGCTGGGGCTGATGCTTTTGCTGGGCGTTTTTTCATACGACCCGGCGGATATCGGGTTGTTCAACAACCAACCGGGCTCGCATAACTGGATTGGCCCTTTTGGTGCGCATACGGCCTATGCGGCGTTCATGTATTTTGGTGTGGCGGGCTATCTGATTCCCTTTTGCATCCTCTGGATCGGCGTGTCGGCGGTGCTGCGGTCGGCGCGCAAGATCTACCCCCGCTTTCTTTGGTTCCTCCTTGCCCTGTTTTGCCTGTCCGGATTGCTGGACATGCAGCAGATCTGGTTCACCTTGGTGGAGCGCCTGAATATCGGCAGCCCCGGCGGACTGATGGGCGAGATGCTGGCGCAGCGGTCGCTCGGCTTCTGGATTGGCCCTGCGGGTGCGGGCATTGTTTTCGTCGTGCTGTTTACCCTCGCGGTCATCCGCATGCTCGACCTGCATATCATCGATTTGTGCAAGCGGTTGTGGGAATGGGTCAAAGCCCTCAAGATGGAGCCGCCGACACCGGAAGAGGTGATGGAAAAACCGAAGCGCAAGCGCGCACCGCGCAAGCCGAAAGCGAAGCCCGAGGAGAAGGATGCCGTCGATATCCAGCAGATGGTTGCCGCGCAGCAGGCGGCGGTGAAAGCCAAGTCCCCGAAGCCGGTGGTGGAAAAATCGGACTGGGAAAAGCCGAAGCCCAAGATGCCCGCCAAGCCCAAGCCGGATCCGGCAAAGGAGTTCGCCGAGATCGATGGCGAAACCCACGCGAACTACCGGCTGCCGTCGCTCGATCTGCTCGACCCTCCCGTGGCGCAAGGCAAGGGGATGTCGCCCAACGAAATTGCGGATACCGCCGAGGTTCTGCAGAACGCACTCGAGGAGTTCGGCGTCGAAGCCAAAGTGACGGGCGTACAGCAGGGACCCGTGGTGACGTGCTACGAAATCCTGCCCGCCGCCGGTGTGCGGGTTGAGCGCATCAAGAGTTTGGCCGACAACATTGCGCTGAAGATGCACGCGGAGAGTATCCGTATCCAGGCGCCGATTCCCGGCAAAGGGGTGTGCGGCGTCGAAATCCCGAATCCAACGCGCCAGTCGGTCTTTTTCCGCGAACTGATTGAAACCCCCAATTTCCACTCGGATAAATATGAACTGCCCTTGGCGCTCGGCAAGGATGTGAGCGGAAACCTGCTTATTTCCGACCTGACCAAAATGCCGCATTTGCTGATTGCCGGCGCGACCGGGGCGGGTAAATCCGTCTGCATGAATTCCATCCTGACCGGTCTGCTGATGCGGCGCACACCGGACGAACTCCGGCTGATCCTGGTCGATCCCAAGACCGTCGAGTTCCGCGACTACAGCAATCTTCCGCACCTGGTCGTTCCCGTAATCACCAACGCCAAGAAAGTGGCGCTGGGCTTGAAATGGGCCATCGACGAAATGGAACGCCGCTTCAAATGGTTCAATCAGACCGGTGTGCGCGACCTTCCCGGCTTTAATGCGAGGGTGGTTGAAAAACAGACGGATATGTTCGGCGGTGAAGAAACGGGCGAGCAGGAAGAGAAAAAGGAAACCATTCCGGAAAAACTGCCCTATATCGTCATTGTGGTCGATGAGCTGGCCGATCTGATGCATGTTGCCCAGGCGGAAATCGAGGCGGGTATCGCGCGCCTCGCGGCCAAGTCGCGCGCGGCGGGCATCCACATGATTCTGGCCACGCAGCGCCCGGATGTGAAGGTGATTACCGGCACGATCAAGGCCAACTTCCCGGTACGCATTGCCTTTAAAGTGACGGCAAAGGTCGACAGTCGGACGATCCTCGACCGCATGGGGGCCGATACCCTGCTCGGGAAAGGCGATATGTTGCTCCTTCCGCCCGGCTCGGACAAGCTGATCCGCTCGCAGGGGGTGTTCACCAGCGATGCGGAGATCAAACGGATCACGGATTTCTGCAAGGAGCAGGGCAAGCCCGAATTCATTACCGAAATCCACGACAAGATGGAAAAGAAAGAAACCGAACTGCCCGAAATGGATAGTGGCGAGGACGACGAGATCCTCGAACAGGCGATCGAAGTGATCCGCCAAACCAAGCGCGCCTCCACCTCGTCGCTACAGCGGCGGCTGCGCATCGGCTACACCCGCGCCGCGCGCCTGATGGATCTGCTCGAAGAGCGCGGTATGATCGGCCCGCCGGACGGCGCCGGACCGCGCGAAATTTTAATCGACCTTGACGGGGAAATTCCCCAGAACCCAGGAGTGGAAAACGATGCAACAGACTAGCCTGAATATCGGAACCATCGGGCAAAAGCTCGAAACGGCCCGTCAAGCCAAGGGCGTCAGCGTCTCCGAGGCGGGGCACGCCACGAAGATCCTTTCCAAGTTTATCGAAGCGATGGAAGGCGACGATTTCGGCGCACTCTCCGCGCCGGTCTACGCCAAGAGCTTCATCAAGATGTATGCCCGGTATCTGGGACTCGATGCCCAGCCGCTGGTGGATGAATATATGGAGCAGCATGTACCCAAGGCCAAGCGGCAACTGAGCGATGAAGTCCGCCAGAACCTCGCCGCGGTCGACCAGATTTCGGCGGAAAGTCCAACGCCGGCCGCAGGTGCAGGCAAGCAGGTGTTCGGTGGCGTCAACCAAGCCGTTACCAATCTTTCCGAGGCCAGGGTTTCCCCGAAAACACTGGCGATGGCCGGTGCGGGAATTTTGGCGCTTCTCATCATTCTCTTCGCTGTCAAGCAGTGCGATTCCGACGATGAAGCCGTCCCGGCGGCAGGCGGTGCGGCGCTGGTCGAACGGGAGCTGTTGTTTGAAAATGCACCGGATGCCTATCTGGTAAAACCCGGCGAAATCGAAGTTGGCCAGCAATAGTTTCCAGCGTCTGGAAACCCGCATTGAACGGAGTCCGAATGAAGAGCCTTCCGAACCACCTGACCATTAGCCGCTTTTGGATGACCGCCGTGATGATGGTCTGCATGAGCATCGACTTTCCCTACGCACGCATCGCCGCGCTGGTGATTTTTATCATCGCCAGCATTACCGATGCGCTCGACGGCTATTTGGCGCGCAACTTTTTTGGCTGCACCTCCTTCGGCAAGCTAATGGATCCGCTGGCCGACAAGGTGCTCGTCTGCGCCGCCTTCATTGGCTTTGTCGAACTCGACAGCCTGCGCGCTTGGATGGTGGTGCTGATTGTCGCCCGCGAATTCATGGTGACGGGCATGCGCCTGCTGATGATCGAGAAGGGGATTGTGATGCCGGCGGGCATTTGGGGGAAGGTCAAGACCACCGTGCAGATGCTTGCCATTTGCCTGCTCTTCTTCGGATTGATCTGGGAACAAAGCTGGCTCCCGGTTCCGGGTAGTGCATTTGCCTGGTGGCTGGGCCTCGGCGTCGCGTTGGTCACCGCCTGGTCCGGCATCGTCTATTTCTGGCAGCAGCGCCACATTATCTGGGAAAAGGACGCTGTTTCGTAGACGCGACGTCCTCGTCGCGTTTGCTGTGCGCGGATAAGCGACGAGGACGTCGCTTCTACGATTAAAGGATTTATTATGGGACGCGAGAATATTGATAACTGGCATGTAAAGAAGTGCGCCAAGGCGTGCGACGGGTGCGAAGAGGAATTCCAGGACAAGCAGGTGCTCTATTCCCGCCTCCACTTTGACGAAGGCGAATACACACGGCAGGACTTTTGCGAGAAATGCCGGCAAAAGGAAGGCCCCGCATTGAGCACGTGGCAGACCCTTTTCATCGTTCCGCCGCCCCCTGCGGAAGAGGTCGTGAAGAAAGAAAATGCCGAATCGCTGTTGCGCAAGCTGCTGGCCAAGGAAAACGACGAAGACCTCAATGCCATATTCATCCTGACCGTCATGCTTGAGCGCAAGAAGATCCTCGTAGAGCGTGATACCCAGAAAACGGAAGACGGCCGCAAGCTGCGCATCTACGAACATAAAAAGACCGGCGAAAGTTTCATGGTCGTCGATCCCGAACTCAAGCTCGACGAACTCGAGCACGTTCAGGAAGAGGTCGTCGTTCTCCTCGGCGGCAAGCCCCGCAATGCGCCAGTGGCACCCGAAACCCCTGCAGAAACCGGCGACACTTCGGAAAACTAGGAAGGCCTATTTTTCCCGCATGGCGTCGATCTGGATTTCCAGCTCCGGCGTCAGCCACATCTTCTGCGTGATCGTAAACTTTGCGTGGTCGGAAAAGGCCTTCTCCACGGCGAGGCGATCCTTGGTGAGGTAGGTCTTGAGCAGGAGGACGTGGTTGGCGCCGACTCCGGAGATAAAGAGAGAGGGTTCTTCGATGCCCAGAGCTTTTAGTTCGGCGGCGAGTTCGGCCTTGTAGGCCTCCGCATCGTCCGTGCCGCCCTTGAAGATGAACATTTTGGGTCGGCTCGACGGCATGTCGAGAAACTTGTCGCTGTCGGGGGGGTGCTTCCCCGTCATGTCCGCATAGATTTCAAAGGCGGCAATGGAATCTTCCTTCGCCAGTTTCTTGTCGAGTATCTTAGTCGCTTGTTCCCGCGAGTCCTTCAGGGATTCGACGAT
Source organism: Kiritimatiellales bacterium (assembly GCA_030630445.1). Lineage (GTDB taxonomy): Bacteria > Verrucomicrobiota > Kiritimatiellia > Kiritimatiellales > Pontiellaceae > Pontiella. The sequence continues at coordinate 6,279 of DAOVNC010000116.1, forward strand.
GCGGTCGTACAAGCTGTGCTCGCGGTTGGAGGCGGCCACGTCGAGCAAGAGGGCCACCACCTCGTCCGATTTATGGTTGAGTTGGGCCAGTCCGTGGTAGACGGCGTTGAAGCGCACGTCGGAAGATTCGTCCTGCGCAAGTTTCATGAGCAGTTCCACGGCCTCCGGGTTTGGTTTGTCCAGCCCCGCCACCAGATTTTGCCCCATGACCCGCGCCGCGACGCTGCGCACCGGGATGGCCTTGTCTTCCGCACAGGCCTTAAAGCCGGGCATGAAGCTTTCATCGACCCCGTCCTTCAGCTTCCCTTGGGTGATCATCGCCAGCGAATGCAGCCGCATGCCGGAGTGGCCAATCACCAGCATTTCCTGGATGGAGATGGTTTTCGGGGCGGTCGGCGCATTGGTCGGCACCACGGGGGATTGGGCCAGCGCAATGGATACGGCGGCCAAGGATAGGCAAATGGTCCTTTTTATCATCATAGTGCTCCTAACTTCGAAGTAGACCAAGATAGGCAACGAACCATTCAAAAACAAGAAACATTGATTGCAACCCGCTTTTTATTGTCGCAGTCTTGGATCGAGTTTTACCCGCCGTGTTGGCGGGGCTGGGGGAAAAGTCGTAAAACAGGAGAACACGATGAAGTGGATTAAAGGGATATGTCTTGCAGTAGTAGTTGGCCTATTTGCTGGAAACGCGGCCATGGCCGGGTCGGAGATTGAAAAACCAGCGGTACTCGACGATGCGTTGCTCACGGTAACGGTTTCGGATCTGCACGGATTGATCGATGGGGCGGGTACGGTGGCCTCCCAAATTTCGCCGATGATGAACGGCATGATGCTCAAAAGCATGATCGGGATGCAGATCGGCGACCCGGGCTTGGCGGGAATTGCTCCCGGAAAGGGGTTGGCCGTTGTCGCGCTGGACCCGACCAATGCCTTTGCCCTCATCGAGATGAGCGAAGCGCAGTTTCCTTCCTGCACCAATGCTCTCGCAGTGGCGGGAATGAAATCCAAATACAGCAACGGCCTGTTGATCGTGGGCGATACCGACGAGGAAATCACCAAGGGTTCCAGTTATGCCGATGCCGTGAAAAGCATCCTGTTGGCCAAGCGTAGCCCCACGCTGCGGATCGCGTTGAAGCCCTCCGAAAGCATCGCGAAAAACGACGAGAAAATCCAGGGCCTGCTGCAGATGATGCCCATGATGATGGGTATGGGACTGCAACAGAATCCGGGCACTTCGCCGGAAGCGATCAAGGGCATAACCAAGGTTTTGGAGGGCGAGGTGCGCATCCTCTTGTCGCTGGCCAACCAGATCGAGTCCGCCGAGATCACTCTGGCACCGGCCAATGGATCCATCCGAATCAACGAGGTTTATTCTCCCGTTCCGGGGAGCAATTTGGCCGACTTCTGCAACTCGCCCAAAGTAAACCAATGGAATCCGAAGCTGCACTCGGGCTTGCTGGGCGAAGGCGCAATCCAGATCGATTTCTGTTTCGCCAACCCAGAGGCTTTGTCGTCCCTCTACATGACCGAGGCCGACCAGTTGGTTAAGGAAATGAAATTGGATGCCGAGCAGGTTAAACCCCTCATGGATTCCATGAAAAAGTGGATGGCTGTTTTTGGCGGAACGGGCTGTGAAAGCATTTTTTCCGATGATGAAACCAGCCTTGGGGCGAGTGTTCTGATGGAGGTCAAAGACGAGGCTGTGGCGCTGGAGCTGCTCAAAACCATGCAGGCGGACATGGCCGTGATCACGGATCTCTATAAAAGCTTCGGCATGCAGATGGTTTTCAATTTCAAGGAAAACGTTCGGGAACATGCCGGCGTGAAGATCCACCAGCTCAAGATGAATATGTCGATGGAGCAGATATCCGCCACGGAGCAAGAGCAGTTCGAGGCCATGGGCCTGACCAATATGCAGTATGAAATCGCCATCACCGATGGCATCATGGCCTACGCCATGGGCGAGGGCGGAATCGAACGGCTGATCGACCAGATCAAGGAGCCAAAGGCTTCCGCACCTGCGCTGAAAGCCCGCTCGGTCTATCCCGCCGATGCCGCCCTCTATTGCGACCTCGACATTGGAGAATACATGGCCTTCATCGCGGCGTTCATGCCCGAAACCGCAGGCAGCCCGCTGCCGCAGTTCGCCGCCATGCTGAAGGATGCGGAACCAGTCACCATGGCCGGCTACCGCAACAACGGGCGGCTGATGTGCAGCGTCAACGTACCCAGCGACCTGCTGGCAAAAGTCGGCCAGCTCGCCATGCAGATGCAAATGCAGCAGATGCAGCAAGCGCAGCCGCCGGCGGCATCGGTAGCGGTACCCCCCTCTACGAATACAACCGGAGCAGTTGAATGAACGAATATGCACAGCAGTTGTGACCGTATCGCAGTCGGAACCCAGCGAACGGACGGCCTCGCTCCGGCTCCCGATCTATAATACGCAATTAAGCTGAACAGTATTCTAAGCCACGGAATACACCGCCAAGCGAAGCGATGATTTTCCGCGATCAAAGGAAGCATCTAAAAATCTGCGAGGAACCTATTAAACGCTCCAAAAAGTACAACCTTCCCCCTGTGTTTATGACCATGAAACGGGATGAAGATATATCATTAATGATATATTTACCCTGTTTTAAGGGTGTTTTTAGCCGCATTTATATCACAAACGCATATTTTCTGGCATAGTGCTGTCCGTTTCAGG
>DAOVNC010000289.1 GCA_030630445.1 Kiritimatiellales bacterium
ATGCTACCACCACCTCGTTCATCAGGGCTTCGCACAAGGCACGTGTTTCGGGTTCCCGTACCAGCACGTCGGTTCGCGAATTCCAGACAACAGACAATCCATTGAACGGAATATTCCAAACCAGCTTTTTCCAGCGGGCCAGCGGGAGGTCTTCGATCAACTGAAGGTCGATGCCTGCGGATTGTATCGTGTCGCCAAGCTGTTCAATCCGGGGCGTGATACCGCCGGGTTTCCCGTCGGCGCGGTATTCTCCGAGTGTGATGAGACCATAGTCGACGTGCCGGATATGGCCGGGGGAAACCTTGTTTGCGCAAAGAAAACAGAGTCCACCAAGCACCCGCTCAGCGCCGACAATCTGTGCCATCTCCTCCTCGCTGCCCAGTCCGTTCTGGAGTGTGAGCACAAGGCCGTCGTTTTTGAGCACATGTGGAAGGATGTCCTTCAGGATGGAATTGGCTGTGGTTTTGAGAGCAACGACAACCACATCGCAACGCGGCATTTTCCGGGGGTCGTCATAGGCATTCACTTTCGGCAACCGGAAATTTCCGTTGGGCGAGTCGATTGCGAGGCCATGCAGGCAAACGTGGTCATAGTCGCTATGCAAGAGGAAGTGGACGTTGGAGCCAGCCTGTTGCAGCAACCCTCCATAATAGCCGCCGACAGCACCGGTCCCGATAATGGCAATATGTTTGGCTTTGCGCATGGAGGGATAGTGGCAAATCCAGTGTGCCAAAAAAATAAAAACCGACCGCTGTGTCATAAACAGATGCCGGTTTTTATAATTTTCTGTCCTAAGGACAGGGATCAGGATTCTTTAAGCTGCAACTTCTTTCCCGACTTGATCCATTCGCCTAGGATAATCTTGCAGTATGCTCCTGTTGAGAGCTGCATGGACGACGCGCGCCGTTCCAGTTCTTTGGCCATCTCCATTTTCATGTTGATGCCAATGGTCTTTGTTCCTTTTCCTGCCGGATTGGTAGCCATGGCTTACCTCCCTTTGTTGTTTCTCGGACTCTACTGCCCGTTTCATATTTTGCAAATGGAAAAACTACTAAAATAAACTCTTTTTTCAGAGGCTTCTCCAAATAACTCTTTCGTGTTTGTGACAGGAGTAGGGGGATTTCGTTGAATTTTTATGTGATTTTTTTACTGTGCGAAGAAAAGGGTGTCGTAGCGGCGTTTATCTACGCTGGCGCAGGGCTTCATAGAGTAGAATTGCGGCGGCCGTGGAGACGTTCAGCGAGTCGTTTTTTCCAAGCATTGGAATGGCGACCTTCAGGTTTGCGCCTTCCAGCCACTGGCGTGCCAGACCGTCGTCCTCGGAGCCGACCACGATGGCGGTTCCGCCGCGCATATCGACATCGGTATATTGCTGCTCCGCTCCCGGAATGGCCGCAAGCGACAAGATGCCCCGTTCCTTTAGCCATAGGAGTGTTTCTTCTGTCGTTGCTTCCACAACGGGCATGAAAAACAGTGTGCCGATGCTGGCGCGGATCACGTTCGGGTTGTTGATATCGGTTTTACAACCGCAGACGATTACGGCATCCACGCCGGTGGCATCGGCCGTGCGCAGGATGGTTCCAAGGTTGCCCGGCTTTTCCAGATCCTCGGCAATCAGAAGCAACGGGTTGTCTGGAAGGTCCAGTTCATCGAGCCTTTTCCCGACCAGCGGCGATAGTGCTAGCAGGCCATCCGGTGTGTCGCGGTACGACATTTTCCGGAAGGCGGCCTCCGAGCACTGGAAAACCGGCGTTCCTTCATGATGAATGGTGGAAAGCAAACCGGGAGCCTCGCGGTCAAGATACAGTTCAGGGCAAAAATAGAGTTCGTTGAACATCCAACCGCTTTCAGTGGCGCGCAGGATTTCCCGGTAGCCTTCCACCAAGGTCTGGCCTGTCTGTCGGCGGGTCTTGCTTCTACGCAGTTTTACCGCCGCCTTTACGCGCGGATTTTGCGGGCTTTCAATGGTTGGGGCTTCTTTCATTTGGCAACCAGTCGTTTGGCGAATATCGGCAACTCGGGGTCGCGCGCGCCCATTCCAAGGATCGCGTCGCCGGATGCTGCGTGTTGTTCGAGTCGGTGCTGCAATGCTCCGTAGTCTTCCACAAGCTTTGCTGGAACACCAGCCGAATTGAGACGTGCCACGAGATCTGCCGAGGTCGTTTTCTTCGCTACCGTTCCTCCCGCATAGTAGACGGGAAGAATGGAAATCGATCCGCCGTGTCTTTTCCAATGGGTGGAAAACACACCCGCCAGATCTTCCAGACCTTGGTGGAGCGGGGTAAATCCGTGGGGGCGCCAATAGGCATGGACGCGACCATGGCTTTCGGCAACGGCCGAGAGTGCAGCGGCGATTTTGGCGGCGTTGTGCGCATAGTCATCGATGACCGTGACGCCCCCCTTGGTGCCTGCAATCTCCAACCGCCGTTCAATGCCTTTGAACTGCGCAACGGCATCGCGAACCCGTTTAAGGTCGAACCCCAGCTCTGCGCAGAGCCGAACGGCGCAGAGCGCGTTTTCGAGATTGTGCTTCCCAAGCATTGGAACCCGGAATTCAACCCCTTGGAGCATGAAACAAGAGTCAGAAGAGGACTGACCCCTAATGGTGTTTCCTGATGTTTGCGATTGGAACTGATCGAACATGGCGTGGAGTTCGTCGAGCTCGTAGTGATCCTTGGAAATATTGGTGATGATGGTGTGCGTTGGATGGAAGTTGAGAAATGATTTGTCCGATTCGTCGGCTTCGATGATCCAGAGGTTGGAGGTGCCTTTTCGAACGTTGCCGAGCGTGCCTGCGGTTTTCCAGTTAAGAACGGCGGCACCGTTGTAGACGGAGGGGTCTTTTCCCATGCAGTGGAAGATCCAACCGAGGAGGCCGGTGGTGGTGGTCTTTCCGGCGGTGCCGGCTACGGCGATCAGCTCGTCGTCGCCAATCAGTTCCTTGAGGAATTCAGCGCGGTGGAGCAGGGGGATGCCAAGTCGACGGGATTGCTGGATGTCCGGATTGTCGGACTCTATCGCGCTGCTGTAAACGACCTGTGCGGTCTCTTCTGAAATTCCGGAGCCATCTTGCGGGAAAATGCGGATTCCGAGATGCTCCAATGCATGGAAAAGTTCGGAATCGGGATTATAGGCGCGGTCGGAGCCGGTGACTGAATAATTGGCAAGGGCGGCAAGCTGGGCGAGGCCGTTCATGCCGACCCCGCCGATGCCGATAAAGTGGATGGTGCGCATGCGGCCTATTGATTTCCGGTTTCTTCCATCATTTTCAGGATTTCGGACGTCTGCTTGGAAGGATCCATTTGTTGGTTTTCGGAATCGGGCTTGGGGCGGAGCCGAAGCGCACTATCCGACCACCCCCGCTCCGGCCAATCCTCTGGCTGCATATCGGTCGAATCGTAGCGCCGTGTGGTTTCCTTAAGCACTTCCGCTTGGGTCGTCAGTACGTAGGGCGTCATAAGGACAATGAGTTCCGTTTGGCGGTTTTTCTTGCTGACGCTGCTGAAAAGGTAGCGACCGATCAGGGGGATGTCGCCAAGAATCGGAATCTTGCTTACGCTGTCGCGTGTTTCCGAATTGATGAGTCCGCCCAATGCGATGGTTCCCCGGTCTGGCACCGCGATGGTGGCTTCGAACTCGCGATTTAGAATAACCGGAACAAGGTTCCCGTCGATCGGGATCTCATCGCCGACCTGGTCGGCTTTCTGCAGGATTTCCATGATCACGACGCGTTGTGGGTTGATGCGCGGCGTGACGGTGAGCTGGATGCCGATGTCCTTGTATTCATAGTTGGAGCGCTGCTGGGTGCTGTTGATCGTCGTATCCGTTGACGTCACAACCGGGCGTTGTTCCCCGACACTCAGCCTCGCCTCGGTATTGTCGGTCGTCATGATAACCGGGGTGGCCAACAGGCGGACATTGCTGTCCCCTGCGGCAAGCTTGATGGCGAGCTGGGTGTCGATGCCGGTCAGGTTTTGATAGTAGGTTAGTGCTCCTGCCGCCACGTTCCCGGCAACATTCGTTACGAGGCCGATACCATCCCATGATCCAATTTTATCCAACCCTTGGCTTTTATACAGCCATTGGAGCCCGTGTTCCAGACTGTCGCCCAGGGTTACTTCGAAGATGGCGGCTTCGATCATGACTTGTTCAAGCATGACGTCGAGGGTGGCAATCACGTTCTTGATTGCGGCGATGTCGGCTTTCTCGCCCATGAGCAGGATGGAGTTGGTGCGTTTGTCGGACAGGATTTTTGTGTTTTCAGAAAGCTTGCTCAGGCTTTGGAGGGCGCTCGCTGTCGAGCTGGCCTTTGGGGTGACTTGCCGCGTTGCTGTGCTTCGATTCCCTGTGGAGGATCGTGGCGTGGTTCGACTGCTTGAGCTGCTGCTGCCCGAGCTGCTTTTGGTGCCTTGGGCAGCACCGACGAGCTCGTTCAACGTTCCTGAAAGTTCCTCGGCATCGGCATATTCAAGGTTTACGACCTCGAAGGAAATCGCGGGTTCGACTTCCACATCGAGCACTTTAATGATGGTGTCGAAGAACTCGAAGTTTTCCTCCTGCGAGAAAATAATGATAATGTTGGTGCGCTCGTCGGCCATCACTTTGACATTGCCTTGGATGATGAGCGTAGCGCTTTCCCCGGTCTTGGAAATCGATGCTTGAGTGGGGGCGGTGGGGCGGGTGGTGCGCGCCCGGATCACACCCGGCGGGGTGCGCGCGGCCGGGTTGCTATACCTTGTGGG